>CAZMQH010000047.1:0-12757 GCA_964568245.1 uncultured Methylomarinum sp. | reverse complement strand
CACGTTCCTTAGGGATCTTAAAATAGTCAAATAGCCCCGAGTCTGAAGACTGGGGACTATTTGACTTTCTCTTTTAATTGGAATGATTAGCAATAAATTATTGTTATGCCATTTTGTATTCTTTAGCGATTTATGCTTCAACATAAACTGAGTGACGAATTTTTTTATGTGCCTTCATAGTTTGCAAGCAATACCCAATCGCTTGTTTAATGGATTTTTCAGGAGATTTTTCTTGCCTTGAAAATACTAGCTTTGAGAGAGGGCTTATCCATACGGATAAACCCTTATTCAGCTCCTGATTCAATTTTGTTTCGACAAATTCCCTTTCGAAACCTAATTTTTGAAGCTCGCTTATCCTCTTTGCAATTTCTCCAACTGGGACGCACGCCATCACATCTTCTTCATTGAACTCACTGGAAGCAATAGTAGGTTGAGCGATTGCAGTCGCCACTATGAAAGTAGCTATAATTGAATGTAACTTTAACATCTCTTCACCTTTTTCTACTTTAACTGGTAGATATTGAAGTGGTGATATAATCGGTATATGTTTTAATTGCTGAGAGAGCATTAATCACCATTATTGTCTCTCAGCAGCACAGGTTACAAAGGTTACCCAGGCACTTTGATTTCGTCGCTTTTTATTCTCTTAATAATTTTTTTCAGGTATCCTTGACCAATTTTGTCATCAGTTGCCGCCTTAAACTCCTCAATAGACTCAAGCAACTTTTCTTTGTCATTAAATTTAGAGCCAACTAAAATTAATCCACCCATCCTAGCACCCCAATGAGGTGGACATTTGTATAAATAGATACCAGTTTCTTTAACTCTATACTCGTAGTTTGCACCCATTTTTGAAATCATCCTATCGGCACCTTCTGGAATTTTAACTGAATCGACAAAATGCGTAGACATGTCACGAAAAGCAATAATATCACCTACATCTGCAAAAATCACATCAGGTTTAAAATGAACCCCAACGCCTTTGACAATGTGCTCTACTGCATTTGAATTGGCGGAGATTAATAGCCACCCACACAGGAGTATAGTTAGTTTTAATGAGTATTTCATTTGAATTCCTTCCTAAGTTTAAGTTAATTATTTCTTGTTTTTATAGATATTTCTTTGTACAGCTGTAGCTCTTTGCCGATAAATCAATACATGCTAAATCTCGGCCTGAATAGCACAATCAAACTTTTAAATAAACAGGTTTAGAGTAAGGGAGGCAGTAACAAATAATATACCCAGCTCTCTTGTCTTTTTATCCCTCCTTGGCTCTTCTCAATCGGCACATAGAGTAACTATGCTTCTCTTGAGAACAATCAAGGAGAAATAAAAATCCTACGAGATCTAGGTACATTATTTATTACTGACCCCCTAAAAATGTTTAAAATAAAAAAACCACCAACAAAGCACGCAGGAGCATATTGAAAAGAGTTGCTGGCAAAATGGGTTAATGTTTCGATTATCTTGAGGTGTTTTTATTTCTAAATATGGGAACTGCCTATCAACAAAAGGGGAGAGCGATTACTTTAAAATAGAAATCAAAAACCCTTATGAATAAGCAATCACAGTCCTGCTCAGTTTTAAACTTGATTGATCTGTATTTTCAGCGCTGTGAATAATCCTCGAGCATGTCTGCCCAGAAGTGTTCTTTGGCTTTGAAATTTAGATGGTACTGGAGGGTAGGGCGCTTTCAAAGTCTTTTGCGGCGGCACTCCAGTCTTGCTGCTCGAACCCTGGAGCAAACCCTCGTGATTCAGCCATAAAATAAGCTGATTCTTCAATCCAGAGCTGGCGATCAGCACCGCTTGGTATTTCAGGCTTGTTATTTGTGTTTATTTGCCGCTTCACTGAAGCGGAGGTTTTTTTGCTGGTAACCATTATATTTCTCCTGATTGTTTCAATGATTAAAAAATGTTCGTCCTTGAACGTCTTGATTCCTGACAAACAGCAACTGCCGTTTGTATTGAATGTGAGTTAAAGCAAGGCTCCTATTGCAACGTCTTAAAGGGCATGGAAAAATCTGGCTGATTTTATGCTCTTGTTTAACTCACTTCTGCCACATATGTAAGTCATCAATTTATCTGTTTGCGGTTAAACGGGCAAAGGATAATGCAAAGAGAAGTAAAGATTACATAATAAACAGTCTTTCAATTCATACCCCGTTATAAAGAAAGATATGTCCTTCATTTCCGCATTCACAATACGGGCTAAAAGCTGATCATTGATCAGCAATCAAGTGCATTGCCAGCACACTTGTACTCTTAAAAAGACAGCTCCTGCCGTCCAATAATGCAAGCAATAAAGTAGAGCCCCTTTGTCTAAGAGGATAAGAAAAAGACAAATAGCATTCCATTTTTTACTTAACATTTCTTAGTGCTATGTACTGCACAATCTTTTAACCTAGAAAGACCAGTTGGCTGTGTATTTATAGTGCAAACTATTGTTTTACCGTGCTTTAAAAAATATTAGTCTCACCCTTTCGGTTAGGCAGGTATTTTATTGAAGTGCAGAGGGGTCAGTAGCTTGTGCTAGACGCTGTGATCCAACTAATTTTTCTAGGTTTAAGCCAATTTTTTCCAGTCAACCCTGAGATAGAGGAAAGAAAGAAGCTGTTGGAATAAATAGTAATACGAATGATTATCATTTGCAATAATAATTTTAATTTATTGTCTAATGAACGGCTTTAACCCGACCGAAGATAGGTGTTTCCTTGGTTTAAATCGACCGGCTTATAGTCGGTGGTTTATCTCCCCGATAGACCAACTCACCAGTCTTTAGCTGGTGGTCATTTGATTATCTCTCCTCTTGTCAGCCTTACTTCAGAATAACCCAGATAGAGCCAATAAAATTGATTTACAGATATACTTCGAGCAGTCATGACTGCGCGAAGTATATCTAAACTTACCCATGATATGTATTGGTACCTATTTTAATAGAGCTGGAAAAGGTGCTTAAGCAAATAATATTGTTGCAAATGGTAATGATAGTGATTATCATTACGTTCAAATGGTTTTCTCCTCTTACATTTTTCTATTGTAAAAAATGCAGGAGGAACATAAACAGGGCAAAGATGCATTTTTAATTTTTGCCTTCAAATTATTAGGTGATCTTATGAAACTTGGAAAACAATATGATGACAAGCCATGGAGAATGAAAGTGCAACTTGCCAACAACCTCTTTAATAATGGAAAGAAAGCATCCTCTACCCAGCACTATAAAGCTGCAATTCTTATTGCCACCCAATTATTTATTAAGTTCAAAAATACAGACCCTTTACCCAATGAATTAACACCTGTACTGGTCATATCCTATTTAAACCTAGCAGACTGCTGGGCTGCACAAAATAAAAAAAAGGAGCAAATACTTTGTCTAATTGAAATATATGACATATTAAAAGTAGGCCTGACAGGTCACTCAGTCTCACAAGTCTTAAGACAGCAGTTATTTGATGGAATTAGCAAAATATACCTTGAGATTAGCCTTTGTTTTAAAACAATAGACGCTCAAAAAGAACTGTTAAAAACTGAAGAGGACTTTGCTGAACTGTCTTCTCTTTATCAGTCTGCATCTTGCACTATTCACTAACTACTTGGTGTTCCAGTTTTTAATTATTGCTTTTGTGAAATACTAATTACCACGCGCCACGTGGGAATTTAGATGCGACGAGCCTGCGTCATATATTTGAGTGAGAAATACCGTTGTTATTTTTGATGCTTTACGCTGGCGCGTATAAAATTGGGTTCCCACGCAGCGCGAGGGAACCAGATGAACATCAATAACGGTTTTTTCTACCAGCTTGTTCCCTTAATTTTCTGAAAATCAACAATTTAAAACTAGAATATCAAGTAACTAACCTTAAAAAATTTATGAAAAAATCAATTTCAAAAATAGCATTTCTTAGTCTAGTCAGCTCAATCTCTTATGCTGAAAGCTTTGAAAATAATGCAATTTTAGTTAGCGACATGACTCGCGATGCCATCTACATTACCAAAGATTTTAATGGCAACGGAACGGCTCTGGATACAGGGGAAACTGCTGTTTATTTTGATGGCAACAATCTTTCAGGGCTGACAACGGCCAGTAAAAGCGTTTTTTCTATATTTCAATCATCTACTGGCTATATTTATTTAGGCGATGGTGGAAGTGATAGTGTTTACCGTCTTGCAGACAGAAATGCCGATGGAGATGCACAAGATGCTGGGGAAGCAAATGTCTGGTTCTCCGAGGCAAATGTAGGTGGCTATTCTCTACCTACGCCCAACTCCGTTTACCAAGCAAAGGATAATGCCCTGTATATAGTCAATGCGGGCACGAGAAGTCGCCCATCTGACGTAGTATACAGAACTGTTGACTTAAATCATGATGGAGATGCCAATGATGCAGGCGAAGCAGCTGTTTGGCTAGATCTTTCAACACTCGCGTCATCAACAGTAGGCGGTGGCATCCCCATTAACAAATCTTCTGCTTTTGATATTACATTTTCTGGAAACGCCGCCTATATCGCCGATTTAATGGGTGGTGAGACCGACACTATATTTAAGGCGCAGGATAGCAATCTCAATGGCTTTATTGATGCAAATGAACTTTCCGTATTTATTGATGATAACAATGCTTTTGGTGTCCCCGTTGCAACAGGGTTAATTTCAGATGAAAACGGTGCACTTTATACGCTCGAAAGCTCATCCAGTAAAGAACAGTCAATATTCCGGCTGTCTGATCACAATGATAGCGGCACAATTGATGAGGTCTCTGAAGCTCAAGAAATTTGGAATGAATCGAAGTTAGCATCTCTTGGGGTAGAGATGGGGAGCGCCTTTGGAATGGCACTAGGACCAGATGGAGAGATTCTTATTACCTCGGCAGGCAGAGATATTAAAGACAATTTGTTTCGCCTTGTAGATCTAAATGCAGACGGAGACTTCCTTGATGAGGGTGAAACTATATTATGGGCAATTGGAAATGGAAGTGATCAATTTGTCGATTTTGCCCGTTCAGCAGAATATATTCAAGTTATGCAGCCCGTTCCACTGCCCCCTTCACTGATATTATTTGGTAGTTCATTTGCCTTATTCATGTTTGGCCGTAAAAAACAGCCATTAACAATTTCAAATTTTAACCAAAGAGGTAACGTATGAAACAATTAATTACAAAAATCGCTTTTCTTTTTTTACTTAGCCCTGTTTGCTATGCACATACGGGAGATATATTGCCGAACACTATGTGGTATGGCTTACTGCATCCTTTAACAGGTTTAGATCATTTGTTTACTTTGATCGCCATTGGCATGTTGGCAGCAAGAAACAGGCCGGCAGAAAAACTGATTTTGCCCGCTGTGTTTCTTTCAGCTATGGCGGTGGGCTTTGCTTTTTCAATCACTGGGTTTTCTTTGAATCCCGCTGAAAATATTATCGCAATTTCAGCTGTCTTCCTAGGTGTTTGGCTTATTTCAGGCAAGCAATTAGGTGGTGCATCAATGCTTATCGTCGTCGCATTATGTGCAGTCGCGCATGGTTATGCTCATGGTACAGAAGTAACAGGTTCTACCATCCACTATTTTTCAGGGTTTATATCCACAGCTTTTCTGTTAATTGTGGTCACTTTTTTAGCCTTTCGCTATGCACTGCCACATAAAAATAAAATCCAATCATTTTTTGGCGCAGGAATGACTGGGTTAGGTTTATTTTATCTATTACAAATCTAAAAGGATAAACATGTTATATAAAATCGTTAAAATGTTAGATGAAAAACAAGGGTTCTCCACCGCCTCTGCTCACTGCGATATTCCGTGCAAAATTTATGACCCAATTACTGCACAGATTTCTGTATTAACCATGATTCGAATGGTTGATTTAATCGAAGAACTTGAACTGCCCGGTGTAGATAAGGATGCAAATTACTTGAGTACGCTCACCCGCCTAGTTGCTCAAAAAGAAGAGCATGGCAGTAAGCTAAAACAAGAGATACACATTATTTGGGGCGATTATATTAAGCAGCCACAGCTGGAAGCATTTCCAGACCTGCATTCGCTAGTCCACAGCATTATGCTAAAAGCCTCTCACTGCAAGCAGAAGGTAGATAAGAAAGCGACGCTGGAGCTGTTGACACTGGTCAATCGCTTTGCTGATATTTTCTGGCAAACCAAAGGCATTTCTACTTTTAAAGCCGTCTGCCCATATCCGCCAGCTCAAGAACTGGTATATCCAAAACTCGACTGATGCTTGTTTTCTACCGAGTAGAGGGAAACAGCATGTTGCCTCAAGTGAAAAACGGTGACTATGTTTTACTGTTTACTTGGCTGAAGTTTATGCCATGGTCTGGAACCCAAGTGGTCTTTGATCATCCCGCCTATGGCACTTTACTCAAATCTGTTACAGATATTGACCGTCAAAGAAGAACCTTTTCTGCCAAAGGAGGCAATCTGCTTAGCGTTAAAGCGAGCGATCTTGAACAAATGTCATTTAGCCAGCTTAAAGGCACTGTTATTTGGCATTTTTCAGATAAGTAAAGTACCAAGGTGGCTGAAAAAATAACGCGCCCTCGATTATTTATCGGCTGGCATCTATACACTTAAAGTATTCGATAACTCCGTCGCCTACAGGGATGAGGGTGAAGAGGGAAGCTTTGAAAGCCTTGTTATCAGCCAAGTAACAATCAAATAAGCGAAGCAATTAGCTCAAAAGTCTGCAAGCTGATACGAGAAAAATACAGTCATTTTGGCCCGACACTAGTGCATGAAAAATTAGTAGAGCGGTATACTAAACAACCACCAGCTTAAGCTGGTGGGTTTGAATTGCGGACTAATGATGCAGAGGATGTAAGGATGTTGTTTTTCACTATACACCCAAGCATGCCTCATGGATGAATCAGATTGAAGTTTGGTTTGGTTTGTTATGTTAGCGAAGAAAGTGATTACGTGGGGGGAGCTTTAAAATCAGCGAAAAATTGAAAGAGAAGATCATGTCGTTCATTGATTATTTTAACAAAATCATGGCTAAGCCTTTTAGATGGACTTATCAAGGTAAAGTCATGGTTGTGTAAAATAGGGTCACGGACTTACGGTTTGCTGTGCAAGGTACTTAGTGTCATTCCGACCAGTAGGAGGAATCTTGGGTCTCAAGTTCATTTTTTATCTGAGCTCAGATAAAAGTAGAGACAAGGCATGCCTTGTCTCTACAGTCCTGATAGATAATACTACCAGAACTTATGGAGTTATTAATGTTAAGTTAGTAATTTATGCTAACAAACCATCTAATTCACTTTTTATTTCTAAGGCATGTAAATCATCAAAGCCACCCACATGCAAGTCGCCTATAAATATCTGTGGGACAGTTCTACGGCGAGTTTCTTGCATCATTTTTTCGCGTAAGCCAGGTTTTGAGTCAATGTTAATCTCAGAGTAAGTTGCGCCTTTTTTGTCTAAAAGCCTTTTAGCCATGGTGCAATAAGGGCAAAGGTTTGCTGTGTAAATCAGTATTTTTGGCATAGTTATTAATATATTCTAATATAGCTTTTATTCTAACTTTATCGCTTGTTTTGTTCAACTTTAATTGCTTTGGCGTAATATTTGAATAATAAAGTAGCGGCTATTTCAATATTGTCAGCAAAGGCAATCACCCCATCTTCATGCCCTAACATGCTAAATATTCTTTCTGCTTTAAGTTGATCTGTTTGCATAAGTCGGGCAACCTCATCTGCCATTTCAGGTGTTCCGTATGCAATCTCAGCTGATGTGTGAGCTATTTTTAATTGCTGTGTATTATGCCAAATTTCAGGGCTATGTACATGTATAACCGTTTGTATAGCGTGATCTTGTTGGTACACACTGGCATGAGTTAAAGCTTCGGAGGAGGGCTTTGTTTCACCTAATGATCGAAGTTTGTTTTGACTCGGGTTGGCTCGGATAACATGGCAGTAATGATGCCTAGATAAGGTCTCAATTCTCCCTGTTTGTGTTCCGCTTATTATAAATTGTACGGTGTCTGAATTATATTGATTGATTCTCTGGCTGATATTTCCAAAGCCATATCCCTCATATCTTTCCTTAACTTGACCGATGAGCTGTAATTTATATATCAGAGTGCGCCAGCTATTTATTTCTGCAATTGAAATGTTTTTATCAAACTGCTTATTTAGATGATCTAGAGTGTATTTAATAACACCTTCAGTTTCTGTCATCAGTGAGCGTTCTTTAATATAAATGGAGTAAGATAGCAGAATATACTTGGAAAAAGATAGTTTTCTTGAATATTTTGTTAAATCCTCGCTCCTTAGATATTAAAATATTGTTTTTTAGTATAAAATAAAAGGCTTTTGTTGTTATCTTCTAAATAGGTAAAACATGCGTTGTCCTTTTTGTGCTGCCCAAGATACACGAGTTATCGACTCTCGATTAGCGAGTGAGGGGGATCAGGTTCGACGTAGACGTGAGTGCACCTCATGTAAAGAGCGGTTTACTACTTATGAAGTGGCTGAATTAACTTTACCTAAACTGATTAAACGGGATGGTGCGCGCGAGTCTTTTAATGAAGGGAAGCTAAGGTCTGGCATGTTGCGTGCGTTGGAAAAACGTCCTGTTAAAAGTGATGCAATTGAAGCTGCAATTAGCAGAATAAAGAAAGCAATGACCGCGATGGGTGATCGAGAGGTTTCTGCTGATCGCTTGGGTGAATTGGTGATGAAAGAACTGAAAACCTTGGATCATGTAGCTTTTGTTCGTTTTGCCTCTGTTTATCGTAGCTTTCAAGATGTTAATGAGTTTACTGAAATCATTGAGTCAATGCAGAAATAAACATGCTACACCAAGATGCTATTTATATGGCGCGAGCTTTAAAACTTGCTGAAAAAGGTCGCTATACCACAGACCCTAATCCGAGAGTCGGTTGTGTATTGGTCAAAGACCATGGGGTTATTGCCGAAGGCTGGCATATTAAGGCTGGGTTGGGGCATGCTGAGGTTAATGCATTAAAGCAAACCAGTGATGCTGAAGGTTCAACAGCTTATGTAACCTTAGAGCCTTGTAGCCACACAGGAAAAACAGACCCCTGTTGTGATGCTTTGATTGCGGCAGGTATTAAGCGTGTTGTGATTGCTATGCAAGACCCTAATCCTTTAGTGGCAGGTAAGGGTATAAAAAAAATGCAGGCAGCAGGGTTAAATGTTGAATGTGGCGTGTTACAGCAAGATGCTGAAGCTTTGAATAAAGGTTTTATTAAACGTATGACCACAGGCTTGCCATTTGTACAGAGCAAAATGGCCATGAGTTTAGATGGTCGTACTGCCATGGCATCTGGGGAAAGTAAATGGATTACTTCTGCTGAAGCCAGGGCTGATGTGCAAAAAATAAGGGCGGAAAGTTCGGTTATATTGACAGGGATTAACACTGTTTTAGCGGATGACCCTGCTTTAAATGTAAGAATGAATGAGGATATAACTCAGCCAATCAGAGTTATTCTAGATTCTGAATTAAACATGCCTTTGCAAAGTAAAATGCAGAGTTTGTCAGGAGAAAGTTGGATTTTAACTTGCAGTGTTGATAAGCACAAAAAACTAGAGTTAGAAGCTAATGGCTTTAAAGTATTTCAGCTTGAAAGTAGTGAAGGGCGATTGAATTTGGTGGCGGTCATGGCTTTTTTAGGGCAAAGACAAGTTAATAATGTGCTGGTGGAAGCAGGTGCTATTTTAAATGGTGCGCTGTTAGAAGCTGGTGTGGTTGATGAATGGATAGTGTATATGGCGCCTTGTGTTTTAGGTGATCAAGGGCGAGGTTTGTTTAATTTACCCGCTTTGCAAAACATGGCAGATAAGAAACAATTGAATATGAAAGCTGTAAGACAGGTTGGGTCTGATTTAAAGCTAACATTTAGGATGAATAAATAAAATGTTTACAGGTATTGTTTTAGCTGTAGGAAAAATAGCGGCTGTTCAGCCTAAAGGTGGAGATTACCGTTTAAAAATAGCAACGGGAAAGCTAGCTATTGCAGAGGCAGGCTTAGGTGATAGTATTGCTGTTAATGGCGTGTGTCTAACTGCGGTTGAGCTGGGTTCAAATTATTTTTGTGCGGACGTTTCTAATGAAACGATTGCTAGAACCAGTTTGAAAAATGCACAAGTAGGTGCAGCAGTTAATTTGGAGCTGGCTTTAACGCCGTCAACCCGTATGGGGGGGCATATTGTTAGTGGGCATATTGATGGTTTGGGCATTGTTATTTCAAAGCAACAGGATGGACGCTCATTTCGTTTTAAGTTTAAAACCCCCGATAATATCGCCAAATATATTGCTGAGAAAGGGTCTATTTGTATTAATGGTGTAAGTTTGACGGTTAATGATGTTGATGGCGCAACATTTACAGTTAATATCGTACCCCATACCTTAAAAGAAACAACTTTAGGTGAATTAGTCGCTGGTAAAGAAGTGAATCTGGAAGTGGATTTATTGGCGCGTTATATGGAAAGATTAATGAAAGGTGAGGCCGCTGCAAAACCAGCATCTTCGGTCATCACAGAAGAGCTGTTACAAAACAGTGGTTTTTTTAGTAACTAAATAGAGCTGAATGAATACAACAGAAGAAATTATAGAAGATTTTCGCCAAGGAAAAATGGTCATCATTATGGATGATGAGGATCGTGAAAATGAAGGTGATTTAGTGATGGCCGCCTCTTTTACCCAAGCGGCTGATATTAATTTTATGGCCAAATATGGAAGGGGATTAATTTGTTTAACTTTAACAGGGGAGCGTTGTCAGCAACTTAGATTGCCTTTAATGGTGAATGATAATAAGACGGCACATTCTACTAATTTCACTGTATCTATTGAAGCAGCAAAGGGCGTAACAACGGGTATTTCAGCAGCAGACCGAGCTTTAACCGTGCAAGCGGCCGTTGCAAAAAATGCTACACCGGATAATTTGGTTCAACCTGGACACATTTTTCCTTTAATGGCTCAAGCGGGTGGTGTACTTAATAGAGCAGGGCATACTGAAGCGGGTTGTGATTTGGCCAAGTTGGCAGGTGTTGAGCCAGCAGCCGTTATTGTGGAAATCTTAAATGAAGATGGCACCATGGCAAGGCGACCTGATCTTGATATTTTTGCAAAAAAACATGGCCTTAAAATAGGTACTATTGCTGATTTAATCCAGTACAGAATCCAAAATGAAAATACTTTGGATAGGATTAGTGAATGTAATTACCCGACCGCGTTTGGCGATTTTAGAATGTATGCTTATCAAGATATTAATGATAACAATGTACATTTAGCCTTGGTGATGGGAGATGTAGCGGTTGATGAGCCGATATTAGTTAGAGTTCATGCGCATAATTTAATCGATGATTTGTTCTGTTCAGAGCGATCGGAAGGTTCTATTGCTATTACTGAAGCATTACAGAAAATTGCTGAAGAAGGGCGTGGTATTTTGGTTGTTATCAGGCAGCATGAAGATAATAAATCGCTAGTGGAGCATATTCATCAATATCAATTACAAGATAATGGTGTGGTCGCTGTTGATATTGAAGACCCGAAAATGAATTGGCGGACAACAGGGACGGGAGCTAGAGTTTTAGCAGATTTAGGTGTGCGAAAATTAAAAGTAATGGGTGCTGAGAAAAAATATTTTGGACTTTCTGGGTATAACTTGGAAGTTGTAGAACACACTGAATAAAATGGTTTAGAGGTGAGAGTTTGTAGGAGAGTGCAAAACAAGTTTTTGTACTCTATACTTCGCGCGGTCAAATTTTCGGCTTTCTAGCGGTTGATTTTTGCTGATAGCTTCGTTGCTAAAATAGTTGCGTAGCTTGCTATGCGCCTATCTTAGCGCCTCGCTCTCAACAAAAATTCAATTCACTATGAAAACCGAAAACCTGACTACGTGGGGTCTATTTATATAGAGTCTCTTCAGTTTAATTTAGTTTCTATGTTTAAAATAATTTTTAGTCCTTAGTTGTGATCTTTAAAATTAAATGCCTTGTAAATGTCTAAAATAAGAGCTATAAATAGCGCTTAATATAAGATTTTTTGAGGTGTTTATGAGACAGGTTCTTTCAAGTTGTTCGGCAAGTATTTCTGAATTAAAGAAAAACCCAACAGCATTATTGGCTGAGGCTGAGGGTGCGCCTATAGCAATACTTAACCATAATATTCCAGCGGCTTATCTTATCCCTGCCGAAACCTATGAATGGTTAATGGAGAAGCTAGAAGATTCTGAATTGGCTCAAATAATAAAAGAGCGAGCTGATGAAAAGAAGGATGCGATAGAAGTAAACCTTGATGAGCTATAAAGTTAAATTTTTACCAAGTGCTTTGAAAGAGTGGAAAAAGTTATCGCCACCAATACAACAGCAATTTAAAAAGAAACTTATTGAGCGATCGGAATCACCGCATAACCAAGCTAGTCAGCTTAGAGGTTTTCAAAATACTTATAAAATTAAACTTCGTTCTGCTGGTTATCGCTTAGTTTATGAAGTAAGTGATGATGAGATTTTGATTTATGTTATTGCTGTTGGTAAAAGAGATCGAGGTTTGGTTTATAACAAGGCAGAAGAGCGTAGTAAGTAAGGATCGTGTATGGAATAACTTCCCGAAATTAGGGGCTTGCAAGTAATGAATATACCCATATTGCGTAGGATTTTTGTTTCTGCTTGGATTGTCTCAAGAGGCGCATAGTTATTCTATGCAACGATTGAGAGAATTCAAGCAGGAGCAAAAAGACTAGTTAGAAATCGGGAAGTTGTTTCATGCGCGATCCTAAGTCCCTCAGTCTTA
>CAZMQH010000046.1:2629-12882 GCA_964568245.1 uncultured Methylomarinum sp. | reverse complement strand
TCAATACTTGATGGTTAGGAACTTACAAGCAATGAATATACCCACCTTGCTTGTCCCTTATTAAACCTTAAAACCTTCAGGCCCAGCCCATTTAAAGCTTTATCCCTATCAAGGTCCTTTTGCAAAAATTCAGATTCAAAATGCTGTCCACCGTCTATTTCAATCACTAACCGAGCTTTAGAGCAATAGAAATCAACTATAAAGTTAAGTAAAGGCTTCTGCCTATCAAACTGTACGTCCTGAATTTGCTTCCGCCTCACTTTTTGCCACAAAGCCAATTCAGCATCTGTCAAATTACGCCTCAACTGACGAGCAGATTTATTTAGTCTTTTGTTAAAAGGCTGCATTGATCAATAAACTCTTGAACCTGCTGCAGACCAAAAGGCCAACCCAATTCACTCTCAGTATTAGCATGATACAAAACAGGTATTCTAATCGCATACATTTCCTGCCATTGTTCTTGTTCAGAAATATCAATCAACTCAATTTCAATTTTCTCAAAACCAGCCATAATCAACTCGGCTTCTTCACATAAATGACAGCCCGATGTACCTAGTAAGGTTAGTTTCATTATTAATGCCTAGAAATCTTATCCAAATATCCTATAAATAAAGCAAATACCACCAAAGCTAAATGAATCAACACATAAGGGAGGGAGGGAGTAACAAATAATATATACTTCGCGCGGTCACGGATGCGGTTTTCTATCGGTTGCTTTTTGCCGATAGGCTGCGTTGCTGAAATGGTTGCGTAGCCAGCTATGCGCCCATTTCAGCGCCTTGCTATCGATAAAAATCAACTCGCTATAAAATCCACATCAGTGACCGCGCGAAGTATACATAAGTCTTTCCATTGCTTGTTCTATTTTATTTACTGCCATAGTATTTCTTACTCTTCAAAATATTAAAAAGACTTTATTTATAAAATCTCCCTACCCGCTCTTTTCCAAAGAGGCGGATTTAAGAGTCTGTATTAATGATGTAAATGTGCTGATAACCAACGTTCCGCAACATCTTTAAGCATGCCTTTTCTTTTCGCATAACTTTCAAGTTGCTCTTCATCTATTTTACCCACATTAAAATATTGTGCTTCTGGGTGAGAAAAATACCAGCCACTGACAGCCGCAGTAGGAAACATAGCATAACTTTCAGTTAATTCTATGGTGGTTGCTGCTGTTGCGCTTAACAATTCAAACAACTTTTCTTTCTCGGTATGATCAGGACAAGCAGGATAACCTGGTGCTGGCCTAATACCTTTATAGTCTTCCGAAATCAAATCTTCATTGGCATGTTCTTCATCAGATGCATAGCCCCAATGATCTTTTCTGACTTGCTCATGCAGATATTCTGCAAACGCTTCTGCTAATCGATCAGCTAAGGCTTTAAGCATAATGGAATTATAGTCATCATGATCTTTTTCAAATTGAGCGACTCTTTCATCAATCCCAATCCCTGTTGTCACAGCAAATCCACCGATATAATCGGCTTTGCCACTTACTTTACTGGCAACAAAATCAGATAAGCAGAAGTTTGCTCGACCTGGCGCTTTTACATTTTGCTGACGTAAATGATGCAAGGTTTCTAATATTTCAGTTCGTGAATCATCGGTATAAAGCTCAATATCATCATCCACACTATTAGCCGGAAAAAATCCGATCACTGCTTTTGCGGTTAGCCATTTTTCGTTGACAATCTGATCTAACATTTCCTTAGCATCTGCAAATAGCTTGGTTGCCGTTTCACCCACTACCTCATCTGTTAAGATTTTAGGGTATTTACCTGATAGCTCCCAAGTCTGGAAAAAAGGTGTCCAATCTATATAAGGCACTAAAACATCCAACGATAATGAATCGATGACCTTTGTTCCAAGAAATGAAGGTTTAATAGGCTGATGACTGCCAACATCAAATTTATTCAATCTAGCCTTTTCTAAACTATGTTGTTTAAGTTGCGCTTTACGGCCTTTATGACGCTCTCTTACTTGCTCATATTCTGCGCGTGTTTTAGCAATATACGCTTCTTTTTTTTCATCACTTAATAATGAGCCAACAACCCCTACACTACGCGATGCATCTGTAACATAGATAGTTGGCGCATGATAATTCTGTTCAATTTTTACCGCAGTATGAGCACGTGAAGTAGTCGCCCCACCAATCATTAAGGGAATATCAAAGCCCTGCCTTTCCATTTCCTTGGCTACATGCACCATTTCATCCAAAGAGGGCGTAATCAAACCACTTAAACCAATAATATCAACATTTTCTTCTTTGGCTTTTCTTAAAATCTGTTCAGCTGGGATCATTACCCCCATATCAACCACTTCATAGTTATTACATTGCAGAACAACGCCAACAATATTCTTTCCAATATCATGCACATCGCCTTTTACTGTTGCCATCAAAATTTTACCGTTTGATTGCAAACCGCCGTCTTTTTCTGCATCCATAAACGGCATTAAATGGGCCACTGCTTTTTTCATTACCCGTGCTGATTTAACCACCTGCGGCAGGAACATTTTGCCTTCGCCAAACAAATCCCCTACTACATTCATGCCATCCATTAATGGCCCTTCAATCACATGTAAAGGTCGATCAAATTCTAGCCTTGCTTGCTCTGCATCTTCTACAATAAAATCTGCATTACCTTTCACTAAAGCATGCTCTATTCGTTTGCTGACCGGCCAGCTTCGCCATTCTAAATCTTCTTTTTTAGCAACTGCACCACCCCCTTGATACTTTTGCGCCATTTCTAACATGGCTTCGGTTGCATCAGGGTTACGGTTAAGCACCACATCTTCTACTGCTTTGCGTAACTCATCAGGGATATCTTGGTAGATAGCTAACTGGCCTGCGTTTACAATCCCCATTCCCATTCCAGCTTTAATGGCATGGTAAAGAAACACTGCATGAATAGCTTCTCTGACTAAATTATTGCCTCTGAATGAAAAAGAGACATTAGATACACCGCCAGAAATTAAAGCATGAGGGCAAGTCTTGGTAATTTCACGGGTTGCTTCAATAAAATCTACGCCATAATTGTTATGTTCATCAATCCCTGTGGCAATAGCAAAAATATTGGGGTCAAAAATAATATCTTCAGGGGGGAAGCACACCACTTCGGTTAAAATTTTATAAGCACGCTGGCAAATCTCAATTTTGCGTGCCATAGTATCCGCTTGGCCGTCTTCATCAAAAGCCATCACAATCATAGCCGCGCCATAACGACGAATTAATTTGGCTTGCCTGATAAAGTTTTCTTCGCCTTCTTTCATAGAGATTGAGTTAACAATCCCCTTACCTTGAATACATTTAAGCCCGGCTTCTAAAATATCCCATTTAGATGAATCAATCATAATGGGTACTTTGGCAATATCTGGTTCTGAGGCGATTAAATGCAGAAATCGCACCATCGCTTCTTTTGATTCCAACATGCCTTCATCCATATTGATATCAATAACTTGCGCGCCATTTTCCACCTGTTCTTTGGCTACACTTAATGCGGTTTCAAAATCACCTTCTACAATTAAGCGTTTAAACCTTGCCGACCCTGTGACATTGGTTCTTTCTCCCACATTAACGAATAATGAATCTGCGCTAATATTGAATGGCTCTAGCCCTGCTAATCGACATTGTTTTTCAATCTGAGGGATTTTTCTGGGTGGGTATTTTTCTACCGCATCAACAATGGCTTTAATGTATTCAGGCGAAGTACCACAACAGCCACCTATAATGTTTAAATAGCCTTCTGCTGCCCATTCAGCAATTTCACTTGCCATTTCTTCAGGTGTTTCATCATACTCACCAAATTCATTAGGCAAACCCGCATTAGGATGCGCTGAGATATGGGTATCACAAAGGTTTGAAACTTCTTCTATATATTGGCGTAATTCAGTCGCGCCTAAGGCACAGTTAAATCCAATAGAAATAGGGTCAACATGGCTTAATGAATTCCAGAAAGCAGCGGCTGTTTGACCTGAGAGTGTACGCCCGGATGCATCGGTAATGGTACCTGAAATCATCACAGGCAATTTATAACCCAGCACATCAAAATACTGTTCTACGGCAAAAATAGCGGCTTTGGCATTTAAGGTATCAAAAATAGTTTCGATTAAAATAATATCAACTTTAGCATCACACATGCCGCGTATAGCTTCGGTATACGCTTCGACTAAGGCATCAAAACTAATATTTCTAAAACCAGGATCATTTACCTCTGGCGACATGGAGGCGGTACGGTTGGTTGGCCCTAATGTTCCCGCTACAAATCTTGGCTTATCTGGCGTTAATCCGGTAAATTCTGCGGCGACTTCTTTGGCCAAGCGAACCGATTCAAAATTAATTTCATAAGCCAATGACTCCATATTGTAATCAGCCATGGCAATACTGGTGGCATTAAAGGTATTGGTCTCAACAATATCAACCCCTACTTCATAATACGCTCTATGGATGGCTTTAATAATATCTGGCTGGGTCAATGACAATAGATCATTATTACCTTGCAGATCACTTTCCCAGTCGGCAAAACGTTCGCCACGGTAATCTTTTTCTTCTAGATGGTAACTTTGTATCATTGTGCCCATCGCACCATCAAGAAACAAAATACGCTGTGATAGTTGCTGTTTTAATAATTCGATAGTATTCATAGAAATTAAAGGTAGGAGGTTGACCCCATTGGTCGTATATTTAATGATTGGCTGATAACGCTCAGGATTATATTATAGTTGGCTTTATTGCTACGGTACTGTTTGTACTGACTATTATATCTATTGTTTCACTTATCATCGGCTGATTTAAAAATTATAGACTACAAACAAAAAAGCCTAGATTAATCTAGGCTTTTTTGTTTCATCTCATCACTAAAGATTTATGATGATGTTTTAAAGCTGTCCCTAATACTAATAAACATTGGTTTAAGACCTTCAAACAAGTCCTTAAAGTTAAAAGATTGTTTTAGCATGATCAATTGTCTAATAATAGCAACAACAAAGAAAGGTACAACCCATGGAAGGAGTTCAAAAATAATACCAATTATCGTACCACCTGCCCCTGATTGTAGCCCAGCTGTATCTGTATTATCTCTATTGTTCAAACCGCCCGCATTATCGTAATCACTACCGATATCTGTATCAAAAGTCTCAATAACCAACATATTAAATTTAATCATAATAAACTGCATGATTAAAAACACCACAAAACTTCCAACAACCCAATAGAAACCACGACCAGTCTTATGCTCTTTAGCTGTTCTATAAATCCAAATTGCTATAAAAATAGCAACAATTCCACCAATAGTCATTTTATTTACCCCTTTGTTTTTTTTATTTTAATATTTCAAACTTAATCTAAAATTTTAATATTGTTTACTACCAAATTCATTTTATATTGATATAACGCTGATTGTTATAAAAAGTTCAGATTAATATCCAAACTTCCCATTCCCTATCAAGATCCGCATTTTAAATCACTCATATTAAAATTCATTCAACATTCAACAATGTATGCTAATACTACTCATATTCAAAGCATATAGCAATTTAGATAAGCCCTTTAAAGCCATCTTTTTCTATACCGATCTATTATATTGTTAAAATAACTAGATTATTCGCCTTTAAGTAAAATCTCATATAAACTGACCTACCTTTGTAAGGGAACTTAATCGATCCACCAATATCTCATTGTAAATGAACAGAATAGAATCCTTAATATCTCAAAAGATGCTGTTAATTTCTCGCGTTAGTTTTTTAGGATTTTTATCTCTCCTTATAACGATGTTCCCCTCTTGTGCTTTATTAATGCATAAGACGCCTGTACAAAAAAGTATTCCTATCGGCTTAAAAACAGTTTATACCTTAGATGTGTATTCAAATAACAAAACACTACATGCCTTATTTTCGGGTATAGACTCAGATTCAAACCAGCGGGTTCTTAAGTATATTAGCTCCTCAGATACAGGAAAAACTTGGATAAAGCCCGTCACAGTTAACCACGGCTTAGCCACTGTAAAAAAGTCAAAAAGAGGCAATGATTTTCAGCTTGCCGCAGTAAACAATATAGTCATGGCTGTTTGGCAAACTCAAGGAGCTGAACCTTGGACTGGAAAACTTGCTGTTGCGCTATCCAAAGATTTTGGTCAAACATGGCAACAAATAGCAAGCCCAGTGAGAGAACAATATGCAAAAATTGACCAAGGATATTTTGATTTAGCGGCTGATAATAAAGGAGGTTTCCACATTGTCTGGTTAGATGACCGTGAAGAAGCTGGAAATACCCAAGGTGTTCGTTATGCTCACTTTAGTGAGAAAAACAACGGTAGCTGGAATCAGCATAAAACTTTAGAGAAAACTGCCTGTACCTGCTGCTGGACAAGCATTTCAATAGATAAAAACAATTATATTCACGTATTGTATCGTGATGATAGCCCTCGGGATATGCGTTTAATATCCTCTTTAGATACGGGAATATCGTGGCAAAACTCTAAATCTTCAGGGGCTTTTGGCTGGGAATTTATTGGCTGCCCTCATCAAGGTGGAGGTCTAACGACAACACATTCTAATGGAAAAACTATTTTACATAGTGCTATCTGGAATGGGAAATCGAGTAACCGTGGCATTTACTATAGCCAGTCGGAGTTAAACAAAGAGAAAATAGCGGCGTTACAAGTAATAGGCGACAATTTTAGCGCATCAGCTGATATAGCAGCTTTAGATAGTGAGCATCTGAGAATAATTTATACCACCAGCGATTTTGAGTTAAAATCAGTCATGACCAAAACATCTAATAACGGTGGTTTATCGTGGTCCAATGGATTACGCTTAACAAAACAGGGGGCAGCCCCCTCTCACCCTAGAATTATTAGCACTCGAGAAGGCTATCGATTTTTCTGGACTGAATGGCAAAAAAATGGAGATGCTGTAGCCATCATCTCAGAATTAGAATAACTAAAAAGAACGATCAAAACTATGAAAAAAATATTACTACTTGCTTTGACTCTTAGCTTATCATGGAGCCAATGGGCTTCAGCTCATGCCATTATGGTAAAATCATCACCTGAAAAAGAGTCATCTTCTAATGTAATACCAACTCAGGTTGAGGTTTGGTTTGATGATAATGTTGGCCCAAAATACACATCGTTAGCTGTCGTCAACGCTAAAGGCGAGCGTGTTGATAATGGTGATGGTGCATTGGAAACATTTGATAAATCACATCTTGTCACCACTTTAAAACCCATAGTGCCTGGTCGCTATGGTGTAAGATACCGCGTTCAATCTGCTGATGGCCATATTGTAACGGGAAAGTTTTTCTTCGAAATTACTGAATAACATCATCAACACTTAATTATTTCAAACTAAGTATATAAAGGTATAGTGAAATATTGCCAATTGAGAGTATAAAAAACATGTTTTTATAAGTACCTATGGATAATTAATTTAACTAATTTTTACGCAGGGGTTTTTCATATTCAAGGCGTATCAATAGGCGCATAGCTAGCTACGTAACTATTTACACAACGATGAAGATGGAAAAAAGACAAGTAAAAATGTTAAATTAATTGTTCATAAGTACTAAGGGAGTCAGTAATAAATAATGTACCTAGATCTCGTAGGATTTTTATTTCTCCTTGGTTGTTCTCAAGAGAAGCATAGTTACTCTATGTGCCGATTGAGAAGAGCCAAGGAGGGATAAAAAGACAAGAGAGCTGGGTATATTATTTGTTACTGCCTCCCTTACGCCTCACTCAAGTTATTTCCTGCACATTCCTAAGTCATTACCTTATTTCTTCTACTTTACTCAACAGAGGACACTGTGAAAAAATCCATTTTTAATTCTCTTTTATTTGTATTATTACTTTCGGGCTTTCACAGTTATGCTATGGCGCAACAACGCCAGTCACAATATGACCCGACAAAATCACTGGAATGTATGATCACCACTGATTTTTATATTGTGCACTTAACCTCCTATCAACAGCCTAAAGCTGATGGAGAAAAAAGGCATACCTTTAAACCTTTTTGTAAAGAACTTCCTGAGCATGGCCCTAGTCATTTTGCGCTTGATTTTATTGATCGTGATTTACGCAAAATGCCAATCGGTATGGAAGTCATTGAATTGCTAGAAAACCCTGATGGTGAAGGCATGATTGATGGAAAATCTATTGCTTTAGTCACACCTAAAACATATAAAACAGGGGTTGCTCAAATTCAGGCTGATTTTCC
The DNA here is from genome assembly GCA_964568245.1 of uncultured Methylomarinum sp. Classification (GTDB taxonomy): domain Bacteria; phylum Pseudomonadota; class Gammaproteobacteria; order Methylococcales; family Methylomonadaceae; genus QPIN01. The sequence continues at coordinate 4,671 of CAZMQH010000046.1, read as the reverse complement.
AAAACCAGGTCACTATGCCTTAATTGCAACAGTCGGTGACGATATGTTTGCAGATAAAATCCGTATTCCTTTACGCGTAGGAATTGGCTCGCCTTTTAGCATTGCTTTTCTTTATCCTTATCTATTCTTCTTTTTTATTGCCGCTATTGCTTACGGTATTTATCGCTTCTTTATTTATCGCTTTTTCATCAAAAAAGAAAAAGAGGAAGAAGGTTTAGATTAAAAAAACAACCTCCCTCACTTTTTTCACCCTAAAGAATATGCAAGATAATAATAAAAATTCTTCATACTCTTTAGTGTGAAAACTTAATACCTACCCTCTTTAAACACCTTCACCGCTTTTCAATTATGTTCTCAAAACACGCCAACTTGAGCAGAAGCTACCCACGTATAGCCAGCTTATATGCCATTCTTTGCATTTTTATTCTATCATCGACAGTAAGAGCTGATTGGAATTCTGGAGTGACCATTGAGGATATATCCACCCGCATTGCTATTGATGTAATTGATACTGGCATCCTGGTTTCAATAGATTTAAAAGAAAAAGCAGTCTCTCAACTTTATGCAGTACAGCCAGAAGAAAGTAAAGCCTCTCTCGATCTCAACCAGTTTGCCCTAAAACTGATTAATATTCAGGCCAAACAATTACTAAAACCTGTTATAAAATCATCCACTGCGACTAAAACAAACAAGTCAGCTACTTTTATCAGCGTTTTTTATCCTTTTATTACCACCCAGCCAACACAAATAGAAATTGCACCTGATTTTAAAGCCATTTCGACTGCTGGAGAACAATATATTATTACTGTTTCCCACCAAGGTTTACCTGTTATTGACCATGGCGTTTTAACTTCTACGGAATCTTTACTGCTGGATTGGGAAGACCCTTGGTATAGTCATTTCAACAACCCAAAGCTTAAACGTGACCATAATGATCCCGTCATGGCTTTTTTATATATTGAGCCGCAACAAATTAAAAGTGAAGTGGTCGTCAGAATTAAAGAAATGGCAAGCTGGGCTAATTTAGAACTAAGAGACCCGCTATTAATTTACCCTGATGAATTTGCCGGTTTAAAACAAAAAGTTGCTGCATTTTTATTATCAAAAAACAAACTTATCACAGGCTCAATATCCAGCCCTATTCTTGATCGTGTTGATTACATTAAAATGGGAGCAGCTGATATTCAGGCTTATGAACCTCAACAAGCACAAAAACAAGTGTCCACTTTAATGGGTGTAAGCATCATTCATCCCATCGAGGAAATACCCAACAAAATACAATGGCACTGGGATCTTTTTAGTGAAAAGATTCAACGTGTTTCCATACGCGCCTATGATCCTGCTGGGTTATTTGATAGTTATGTAACCGCTAAATATCCCATTTTCGAATGGGAAAATATGTTGGCTGACATTGATTTACCTGAGCTTAATTCCAAAATAAAAACACGCTTAGTTAAAGTAGATAACTCTCAGGCAGATGCCCAGCAATATGCTCTGTTAGGACTGGCTGGCTTTATCCTGTTATTTATTATCAGCTATAAATTTACACCGACTCTGATTCGTAAATACACTCATTCGGTTTTATTATTATTTTCTTTAGCGATCACTTATCAACTGTTTCAGACGGGGAATATTAGCTTTAAGCAAGCAAACCTAACAGATCAACAAGCTGAGACTATTATTAATCAATTATTATGGAATGTTTACCAAGCTTTTGAGGCAACTGAAGAAATTGCTACTTATGACCAGTTAGCCTATAGCGTTAGCGGTGATTTAATCGAAACTTTATACTTACAAAATCGCGAATCTTTTTTAGCACAAGATGGCGGCTGGGCAAAAACCGCAAGCATTAAGATTCAAAGCATCAAACAACTTAGCGCTGATTTTGATGGTAGTTATTTATTTGATTATGAATGGCTGGTATCGGGTGAAGTGATTCATTGGGGGCATCAACATCGTCGCGATAATGTTTACCATGCCACACTTAGAATAACGCCTATTGACGGCAACTGGAAAATTACGGCACTGGAATCTATAGGCCA
>CAZMQH010000046.1:0-2529 GCA_964568245.1 uncultured Methylomarinum sp. | reverse complement strand
GAATAACGCCTATTGACGGCAACTGGAAAATTACGGCACTGGAATCTATAGGCCAACAACGTGTTGATTGATATTAATTGTTCCATAAGTTTTGACAGCTAATCATGCTCAACGGTTATCAGGAGTAGAGACAAGGCATGCCTTGTCTCTACAGCCCCGAATGATAGTACGGTCAGAAATATATAAAAACTTGTTTTTTCACTCCTAATTAAGAGATACCGAATAGTTACCATTCCTTTAGCTAATGGCATTGGACTCCCCATAGATCATATCACTTACTTATGCGTATATTAATCATAGAAGATGAAGCTAAAACAGCCTCCTTTTTATCCAAAGGCTTAAAAGAAAATGGTTTTAGCGTAGATATTGCCATCAATGGAATTGATGGCTTAAGTGCGCTTGAACAAAATAACTATGATTTAGCGATTTTAGATATTATGCTACCCTTGCTTGACGGCTGGTCAGTCTTATCTGTGATTAGAAACAAAGATATTCAAACTCGGATATTACTCCTAACAGCAATGGATTCCGTCGAAGATCGTGTAAAAGGGCTGGAATTAGGGGCTGATGATTACTTGGTCAAACCTTTTGCCTTTTCTGAACTATTAGCGCGTATTCGTACATTATTACGACGAGGCACGGCAACAGAAATACAAAAAATTCAATGTGCCGATCTGCAAATTGATGCCATTAAACACCGAGTCACTCGAAACGGAATAAGGATTGACTTAACTCCCAAAGAATTTCAATTATTATTACTCATGGCTCGCCGTCCAGGTGAAGTGTTTTCTCGCACAGTTATTGCTGAGCAAGTCTGGGATATGAATTTTGATAGTGATACTAATGTGGTTGATGTGGCGATTAGACGTTTGCGTAACAAAGTAGATGATCCTTTTGATAATAAATTAATTCACACTATCCGAGGTGTTGGGTATGCCTTTGAACAAAAATAAGCCCTCATCATTACAATCACTTGCTAGAAAATTAGCCATTCTTTATGCAACGACCACCTTTAGCGTATTATTAATCACTTCTGGCTTGCTTTACTGGTCTGTGCTTGATCATCTACAAAAAGAACATGAAAGCTTACTCTCTGCAAGAATCATTGAACTGAGGCGATATTTTAAAGACTCCTCACTACTCGGTGAAACCCTATATGATCTAATTGATGCTGAGCATCGTTATTCCCAAGCAGCTCACTCTTCTGCCATTCATCCTGGGATTCCTCATCATGTGTTTATACGCATTTTTGATGAACAGAATAATTTACTGGTCGAATCCAACCTGTCGCAATCCATCCCAAAATCACTTGTTTTTCCAAAGCTTAATCCAAAAGATACACAATCCATTTCTATAATTAAAGTAAATATTGGATCAAATCAACTGTTTTTATTAGGCAGTGCTTGGGCAGTAACAAGCAACAGAGAGCAATCTAGAAAAGTACTGATCCAAGCGCTTTTACAGCTTGCTCCCGATGAAAGCTTATTAAGCGATTTTCAACGCACCCTAACGGCTGTATTACTTTTTGGGGTATTTGCCTCTGCATTGTCAGGTTTTTGGGTGACTCGTCGGGGCTTACGTCCATTACGTCAAATTACGGAGACTATTCATAATATCAATGCTCATCAATTAAATGAGCAAGTTAATTCAGGTCAATGGCCTAAAGAAATAGCATTATTAGCCGATGCATTTGATCAAATGCTAGCAAGACTAGAACAATCATTTACTCGCTTATCCCAATTTTCTGCTGATTTAGCCCATGAATTACGCACTCCCGTCAATAATCTGATGGGAACCGCCGAAGTTGCTTTATCTAGAGAGCGGTCATCTGAAGAATATCGTGAAATTCTTGAATCTAATATTGAAGAATGCAGACGAATTGCCAGAATGATTGATGAGTTACTTTTTCTAGCCCGCGCAGAAAATCCAAAAACCGAAATTTCAGCTGAATGTTTCCTCATAGAAAAAGAATTTAAAGTCATCACTGAATTTTATGAAATGCTAGCCTCTGATCAGCAGGTCGCAATAAATTATCAAGCCAATCAAATCGAACTCTATGCAGACCCAAATCTACTACGCCGAGTGTTAAGCAATTTAATTTCAAATTCGTTACGTTACACCAAAGCCGAAGGCATCATTAATCTTAGCGCAACCATTGCCAAAGATAATTCCATTACCATTACCATTACTGATACAGGGGAAGGGATTGATGAAGCTCTACTCCCCCGCATTTTTGATCGTTTTTTTCGTGCAGATAAATCGCGCCAGCATGATAAGCAAGGTTCTGGCTTAGGTTTAGCTATCGTAAAGTCTATTATGGATCTGCATGGAGGACAGATATTAATCAGCAGTCAATTACAACAAGGTACCCGAGTTAAGCTAGTTTTTCCTCAGCCCTAAAGGCTAAAATGACAAAACTGTAATCTTTATGTCATCCTTCTGTTTGCAAGTATTGTTTACACTAAGGGAGGCAGTAACAAAAACAATACTTGATTCAGGCTATTTTTAATGACATCACATTTCTTCCAT
>CAZMQH010000045.1:8593-13049 GCA_964568245.1 uncultured Methylomarinum sp. | reverse complement strand
AAAACCTATCAGCAAATTTAGCCGCTGATATTCCTGGAATACTCGGTAAATCGCCTCGTCCATTCCCTACTTTAAGCTGGGCTTTCATGCCTTTTTCCATATGCTGAGCAATATCGCAATGGACTAAATAGGTGAAATGGCTACTAGGGACAATAAATGTGCCTGTTTTTTTACCTTGACCGTTCACCTCAATATGGAACATGCCTTCTGGATATAGGTACTTTGGTAGACCATGAATCATCCATTGATGGCGAATATCATCTTCATTGGTGAATTCAACTGTAATGCGGCTACAAGGTTTTACTTGCCATTCATGCTCGCTTAGTCCAAAAACAGTGCCTGGATAAGGCTTGCTATATTTTACCCCCGCTTTAACTTCTATGGTGATATCTTCAGAAATTTCCTTGCAGTCTTTAGGTAGCTTGTCTTTATTTTCATACATCACCATACCTGTTTCATCCATGCGCATATTGGCACCACAAGCCATACCTTCTATAGCGTTATGTTTGTGAGCATGTTGATGTGTTTGTTCTTTTTTTAACTCTTTGGTTTTAAATGCAGTTTCTGCCGCTTGAATATCGGTGTATAAGCTACTAACACCTAATCCAAGAGCCACTAATGATCCTGTTGAGAGTGATTTTATTGATATAATATTAGGCATCTTTTTTCTGCGTTTTTTTTCTAATAAGGAATAAAGTGGTTAGTAAAAGCATGATTTGAAAAGCTAATATAGCAATTTGTGTTGTATCCATTTCACCATTGTCATCTCTATCGGCTGTATTTTTATCTGTTTTAGTGATTTCACCATAATGCCTACGTTCATCAGATAAATTCCATACAGGGTATTTCTTTTGATAAAACTCTTTAGTGAAAAAGGGACTGACATCCACGCCTTGTAATTTTGGCATGCCATTAGGGCCAAGAAATGATTCAAAAACTACACTGCTAATATGTCCTCCAGGATAAATGCCATCGGTTGTCACTCCCGCTTCATTATGATCATGAAAGGTCCATATGCCTTCACCCATATTATTAAGTCCATCATTACGGGCATACAGTTCCAAATCAACCCGTTGAGCTGGACTCAAAGTAAATACATCGCGTTGAATACGTGCTTCTGGTGAGAGCTTTACGCCATCAATATGAGTTGCTGTTGGTTTAAAGCCATGAGTATGCAGAGATAGCATTTGTCCACCTGCATTAAATACTCGTAACTTAACTTTTTCCTCGGGTTTAAGCACAATAAGAGATTCTCTGAGGGTATAGGGAAAGGAACGCCCATTTAAAATAAAATACTCAGGGCTTCTTTTGGTAATGTTGTAATCTCTATTATAGGCTTTTGCCAATAATCTTGAGTCATTGCCTTGTTGAATAATGTTATGTAATTCTCTATCAATATCTTGATATTGAAGATCGTATTCTTGACTGTAATCTTGTTTGACCGCGACGGATGAATGCCTGACAAAACCTGCACCAACATTAAAGGTTTGTACCCAGTTGTTAGGCTTATTCTCTTCAACGATAAACATGCCAATCAGTCCCATTAAAATATGGGTATGAGCTTGTACATGGCAATGATAAACCATGGTGCCTGTTTGTCTGGGTGTTAATTCATAGGAAAACACTTGGCCAGGCATGGTTAATTTATTACTGGTTTGCGGTACGCCATCGTTACCTTCACCATTGGCCTTTAAAAAAGGATGGTCTACTCCATGGAAATGAATACTGTGTGGAAAATAGTGTGAATTTTCTAAAGTCACAATAATCTTATCGCCTTGTTCAACTCTAATTGAAGGTGAGGGGAGGCGTAGTAAGGGGTTAGCTTTGGTGCTTGCAAAGCTTTCGTTAGACATGCCACGACTTTTGGGGGCAAAAGTCCAAAAACCTGGCTGAATACCTGGGGCAATAGTATAGGTAGTGATAGGATCTTGTTGGTCTGGTGAGAAACCATTAAGCTCAATAACTTCAAGACGAATATGAATTTCATCAGGATCACCATCACCGTCAATATCGTTGGTTTTGATTAAGGTATCTAGTGATAATTGTGTTTGCATCATGGTGTGCATAGATACATTATTGGTACCTTTTACAAATGCGGCAATATTGTAAGGGTTGTCTGGGGCACAGACTGGCGATTTGGCAATATCAACCCCTTCAATTTGTTGCTGCTCACGCCAATTTGGGTCAATGTCTTTAGGGCAAAAAGGTTCAACTAGGCCAAGAAAAGTATCTTTTGTCGCAGGTGCAGAAGGGAACTCGGCCACAGAAATAGAGGGTAAAAAAATGAAAGCGATAAAAGTAAAAGAAAGTCTATAAAGACGCATTAAATATATCCTGAACAAAAAGAATGATTCAACCATTAGGAACGTGCATAAAATAACCTGAACAACTATTTAGGACTGCGCCCCAAATCCCTATTTTATGTAAATTTCTTGGTAGTTAGAACTTGGCAGTAATTGAATTCTAACTATAGAAAACCCTTATCTAAGGTCGAGCGAAGTAAAAACATTAAAAATTAGTGCCATCCGCCATATTGCTTGGTTGGATCACCGCGAAAACCTGTCGATGTCTTATTTGCATCGGGGACACCCACAGTAGCATCAGCTGCAATAGTCATATTTGAATGAGTATATCCACCTAATGATTTGGCTTTTTTTGCAATTAAAGTGGTTAAGTCATTTATATCGTATTTTTTAAAAGAAGCATAAATAACAACGGAAATAAGTTTATCTTTCTTAGAGTCCGAAGACGCGTGAGATAAAGTAATAGGTAATGCTGTGTTAGCAGGAATAGTTAAAGAATAATGACCATCTTTATTAACTTGTGTAGTTGCAATGAACTTATCCATGTTATCAGTCGCTGTAACGCTACCCGTACGAATATTCCCCTTTTTATTGCTGACTCTACCTGAAAGCATGGTCTCTTCAGCATATTTTTGAGCGGCTTGTTGAGTGATGAACCCTGGTTTTTTTTCTGTATCGTTTCCGCAGCCATTCAGAAATAAACTAAAAAGTAGTGTAAACAGTAATTTAGGGAATGTGATAGAAGTGTTCATAATATCCTCGTTTTTTTTGAATTATATCATGTCTATTAGTTAAAGCTTATGATGGTGTGGAATCTGTAGTTGTGAGAGTGCAAAATGTAAGAGAGGTTCCTTAAATTTAGTTAAAACCTAAGCTGCCCTGTTTTATATATATTCTTTGCTATACTCAGTTAATCTGAAGTTCTTAATGACTATATTTAAAAATAAATAAATGTATTTCATTATTATTGTTTAAAAGGCAGTAACAGGAACTATGAAATTATAGAATAACGATGGGTATATTATGGCGCAATCAGATTCATATCAACCTGACCTTGACTGGAGTCAAGTACGGGAAACGGTCAAACTGTTAACGGTTTCTGTTACTCAGGTTGAAGCAAATATGCATGCTGGAGATGATTCTGTTACTACATTAACAGAATCGTTTACTGGGATAGTTGAGCATATGTCGGCTATTAATGATTTGCTGAATACCTTAGAGCCTAGTGATACCAAATCAGAGGCATTAGCGCATTGCATGCAAACCAGTGATAAAATTCAAACCTCAATTATTGCGTTTCAATTTTATGATCGTTTACAGCAGTCATTAACCCATGTTGCCGGTGCGCTAAAAGGATTGACAGAGTTAGTAGAAAGTCCTGAGCGATTATATAATCCGATAGAATGGAAAAAATTTCAGAATGAGATTCGTGGACGATATACTATGGAGTCTGAAAAAGTTATGTTTGATGCTATCTTGCAAGGAAAAAGCATTGAAGAAGCGATAAAATTAGCTGCTGAAATTGATGAAGAGGACGATGAAATTGAACTCTTTTAATTAAAAATATGGGAATAGAGTTATTGTATGAAAAGTAAGTTTTTGTTTTTTGGGCTATCAGTTATTTTTTTAAATGCTTGTAGTGAGTTCTATGGATATCAGCCACCCGCACCTATTTATGGTGAGGGGGAAATAACAAATCCTTATAAAGTTTATCCTATACCCACAAAGTCAGTTGAATCAGAGGGTACGGCCAGCATACCGAAGACTAAAAGAAAAGAACTGTCTGTCATCAAGGATAGTATCGTATATCCAGAAACAAGGTTAGTCATAAAGCGAGTTGCCCCCCCTGCAATTTTAGCTTTGGTTTCTGAAGCTGATCGCAGTAGTAAGGCTGGAGACCTTGAATCCGCAGTTTCAACCATTGAGCGTGCATTAAGAATAGATGCTAGAAACCCAACTTTAACCTATAAACTTGCAAAGTTACGACTTAAGCAATCTAAACCACGTCTGGCAGAAGATTTGGCAAAAAAAGCAGCCTTGTTAGCGGTTAATGATAAAGACATTAAAAAGAAAAGTTGGTTATTAATTAGTGAAGCTAGACGCCAACAGAAAAATTACTTAGGTGCTAAAGAGGCTAAGAAAAAAGCTGATAG
>CAZMQH010000045.1:0-8493 GCA_964568245.1 uncultured Methylomarinum sp. | reverse complement strand
TTGACGAAAAGGCTACGCATGGTAGCCTACGCCACCGACTACACTAAAAATAATTAATAATGACAGAACTAGAATCCTTTTTTAGTGGCGATGGCTCTCTATCAAAAGTAATCCCTGGTTATTCACCTCGCAGCTCTCAAGTTGAAATGGCTATTTCAATTGGTCATGCTATTGAAACCAACACTAATTTGATAGCGGAAGCAGGCACAGGCACAGGAAAAACCTTTGCTTATTTAGTTCCAGCCATACTGTCAGGGAAAAAAGTCATCGTTTCAACGGGAACTAAAAACCTACAAGACCAATTATTCAAGAAAGACTTGCCTGTTATTCGTAAGGCAATCAAAACACCTTTTAAATCAGCATTATTAAAAGGTCGAGCAAATTATTTATGCACTTATCGTTTAGAAAATGCTTTAAATGCCAGTTTTGGTTTTAGTAAAGAAGATGCGGGAGCATTGTCGCGTATTAAAACTTGGTCTAAACGTACCAATGTAGGGGATATATCTGAAATATCGGATGTAGAAGAGGGAGACCCTATTTGGGCGCAAGCAACATCAAATATTGATAATTGTTTAGGAAAAGAGTGCAAGGATTATGCAGACTGTTTTTTGGTTCAGGCCAGAAAAAAAGCCCAAGAAGCAGAGATTCTGGTGGTGAATCATTATTTACTTTGTGCAGACTGGTCATTAAGAGAAACAGGCTTTGGAGAATTGTTGCCCAATGCGGATGTGGTTATTATTGATGAAGCACATCAATTATCTGAAATAGCCTCTAATTTTTTAGGTTTATCTTTGAGTGCCAAACAGCTAAATGAATTGGCAACAGATACTTTAGTGGAATATTTTAAAGATGCTAAAGATATGCCTAATTTGCGTACCGCATGTGAGGATTTACAGTTTGAGGTTAAAGACCTTAGACTAGCCTTTGGGATGGAATTAAGACGTGGCGATTGGAAGGATTTAGAAGACAACCCTAAAATATCAGCCGCTTTAGAGTCTGTGCATAAACAATTAGATAGACTGGCAGAACAGCTGGAATTAGCCTCTGTTAGAACTAAAGGGCTGGAAACCTGTTTTGAGCGAGTAGAAGCGTTGGAGTCATTATTAGATAGCTTAATTAATGATGATAGTGGTAAGTGGATACGCTGGTATGAGACACATAGTCAATCATTTACCTTAAGTAAAACACCCGTTGATATTGCCGCTGAATTTAAGTCCTTTATGAAACAGCATAAAGCCAGCTGGATATTTACCTCGGCGACTTTAAGCGTAAACAATGATTTTACTCATTTTTCAAAAGGCTTAGGTTTATATGAGACCGAAAGTAAAAGCTGGGAAAGCCCCTTTGATTTTGAAGCTCAATCTTTGTTTTATCATCCCAAAGGTTTACCTAAGCCAACAGAATCTGACTTTACTGAAAAAGTAGTTGAATTTGCTCTACCCGTTTTAAAGGCCAGTAAAGGGCGGGCATTTTTCTTATTTACCAGCCATAGGGCGCTAAAAATCGCGGCTGAAATATTAGCAGATAAAATTGAATATCCTTTATTAGTCCAAGGAACACGAGCTAAAGCGGTGTTATTAGATCAATTTAAAGAAAAAGGTAATGCTATTTTACTAGCAACATCCAGTTTTTGGGAAGGTGTCGATGTTAGAGGGGATGCTTTATCTTGTGTGATCATTGATAAACTACCTTTTGCTTCACCAGGCGACCCCGTTTTAAAGGCACGGTTAAGTGCAATGGAAAAACAGGGGCGAAATCCTTTTTTTGAATATCAACTACCCACAGCAGTGATTGCATTACGGCAGGGGGTAGGGCGTTTAATACGAGATGTTAATGATAAAGGGGTATTAATGGTATGTGATCCTCGTTTATTAAAACGTGCCTATGGACATATGTTTTTAAACAGCGTACCCGCGATGAAACGCTCGCGTGAGATTGAAGATGTAAATGAATTTTTTCGATTACTTGAAGAAAATAAAACAGGGCATAAGAGTAAACAAGTGGAGCAACAAAAGTGAAAGTATTAGCTGTAGAAACATCAACAGAAGCTTGTTCTGCTGCCTTGTATATTGATGGTGAGGTACAACAGAAATTTGAAATAGCCCCAAGAGAACACACCAAATTAATTTTACCGATGATTGATTCACTTATGGCTGAGGCAGAATTAAAACCTCAGCAATTAGATGGGTTAGCTTTTAGTCGAGGCCCAGGGGCATTTACAGGGGTAAGAATTGCTACTGGTATTATTCAAGGGATTGCGATGGGCGCAGATTTACCTGTTGTTCCCGTTTCAACACTTGCTGCTATTGCCCATCATTATTTGAAAAACTCGAATGCTGAATGTGCATATACTGCCATGGATGCTCGAATGGGTGAGATTTTTTGGGGTGTGTATCAAAAAGATCAACAAGGGTTTGCGGAACTCGTGGGTGATGAGGCTGTTACATTGGCTGAAAACATTATTTTTCCACAGCAAGCAGGTATGGGGATCGGTTCAGGTTGGGGGGAATACCCAGAGCCATTATCTAATTGTTTAGGTGATTTATTACAAGGCATAGAGGTAGATCATTTACCTAGAGCCTCAGCTATTGTTGACTTAGGTGTTATGGGATTTGGTAAAAATCAAGCAGTAGCCGTTGAACAAGCGATGCCAGTTTATTTAAGAGATAAGGTGGCAAAGAAAGAGTCAGAGAGATAGGCATAACGATAGGGTTGAATCCGTACTCTATAGGCATAGGTGTCTAGGCAAGTACTTTTGTTTTTTCTATGCAGCATAGAGCAAATCCTTAAGCTGATGCGTTTTATAGTTACAGAACTGCTCTTAAGCCCTCTCCCCGACTGGGGCGAGGGCTTAAGAGCATAAGATCCAAGTTATAACTTGTGTAGATACCAATGCTCCATAGGGTACAATAGCTATTTTAGCTGACTTAAGTGATGTTGTTCTATGGCTCAGTATTTTGAAATTCATCCCGAGAATCCACAGCGTCGACTAATTCACCAAGTTGTTGATATTTTAAATAAAGGTGGGGTGATCACCTTGCCAACGGATTCTTCATACTCTTTTGCATGTCATATTGGTGATAAAAAAGCATTGGATAGAATTAGGCAGATTAGGCAGTTAAGTGATAAACATGAGTTTACCTTGATTTGTAAAGATTTGACCCAAGTATCTAATTTTACCAAAATCAATAATGATACATATAGGCTAATTAAAGCATTAACCCCAGGGCCTTTTACTTTTATTTTAGATGCAACAAAAGAAGTACCTAAACGCTTACAAAATCCAAAGAAAAAAACCATTGGAATCCGTATTCCCAATAATACAGTTACTCAGTTAATTGTAGATAAGATGGATGAGCCTATATGCTGCTCTACGTTAATTTTGCCTAATAAAGACGAAGCTGAATCTGATCCTTATGATATAAGGGAGAAGCTTGAAAAAGAGTTAGAATTGATTATCGACTACGGTATTATTGGATCTCAGGAAACTACGGTGATTAACTGTACCGATAGTAATATAGAAATAACTCGCCAGGGCATTGGAATAGCATCCATGCTTGAAAATTAGGGGTTTAGTGTAATGATGGATGATTTAACATTAGTTCAGCGGATTGTAGTTTGGATTCTGCCAGTGATTTTTGCGATTACTGTACATGAAGTGGCTCATGGCTGGGTGGCCAAGAAATTGGGTGATAAAACTGCATCACAATTGGGGCGATTAACTTTAAACCCGCTAAAACACGTGGACTTGGTCGGGACAATTTTAATCCCAGGGTTATTATTAATTACTTCTGCGGGATTTATTTTTGGTTGGGCTAAGCCTGTTCCCGTTGACCCTAGATATTTTAAGAACCCTAGAAGAGATATGGCATTTGTTGCTGTTGCAGGCCCCGTATCAAATATACTGATGGCATTTGCTTGGGCGATGCTAGTAAAACTAGGGCTTGAACTAAAAATGGAAGGCGTTTCTTTACCTTTGATTCTGATGGGTATGGCCGGTATACAAATTAATTTAGTTTTAGCTTTAATCAATTTAATTCCGATCCCGCCTCTTGATGGTAGCCGGATAGTGACAGGGTTGTTATCCAATAGATTAGCTTGGCAATATAATAAATTAGAGCGTTATGGTTTTTTCATCTTAATAGCTTTGTTATGGACTGGGGGATTAGGCTATATTTTGGGTGGGCCATTGAATTATTTATTTGGTTTATTTGCAAGCATGGCTGGCATGTAATCTTGTGAGTGAATCGGTAACTGACAATATTGTAGAACCTGTCCAGCAAATTGCTCTAGTTGATGGAACGCCGTACACCGAACTTCCTGAAGATTTATATATCCCACCAGATGCACTTAAAGTGTTTTTGGATGCTTTTGAAGGGCCGTTAGATTTACTTTTATATCTTATTAGGCGACAAAATTTAGATATATTAAATATTCCAATTTCTAAAATCACCACTCAGTATGTCAAATATATTGAGATGATGACGGAATTAAAATTAGAGTTGGCCGCAGAATATTTATTAATGGCAGCCTTATTGGCTGAAATTAAATCAAGGATGTTATTACCTCGACAGCCAGAAGCTGAAGAGGAAGAAGATGACCCGCGGGCTTTTTTGATAAAAAAGTTACAAGAATACGAATGTATTAAAAGAGCAGCCGAAGAAATAGAATTGTTACCTAGATATGAACGCGATGTTTTTGATACACTGGTCGATGTTTCAGATGTTGATGTAGAACAGCAATATCCAGATATAGAATTAAAAGAAATGCTATTAGCATTTCAAGACGTGCTCACACGAGTTGAGCAACTTAGCCACCATACAATAACTAAAGAACCCCTATCCGTACGTGAAAGAATGGCAGCCATTTTGGAAAAACTTAACAGGCCAGATAGCCTCCCTTTCTCAGCGCTATTTACTAGAGCAGAAGGAAAAGGAGGGGTGGTTGTCTCCTTTCTTGCCATCCTTGAACTCAGCAAAGAAGGATACCTCGACATTATTCAAGCCGAATTCTTCGGAGAAATACGAATTAGAGCAAAAATTAGTTTCGAATAAAGCAGTTGAAAACACTGAAACTAAAGCTAAAAAGCCAAGAAAACCAAGAGTCACCGCTAAACAAAAAGCAGAAAATAAAGCCGAACTTAAACAAGCGTTAACGGCAGAAGTTAAGCTTGAACTTAAGACAGAGTTAGAATCGCAATTAAAGGATGAAGTTAAGAAAAATTTAATTTCAGAGATCAGGCCAGTTATAAAAACAACGCTTGAAGCTGAATTACGAACCGAACTTATTGCTGATCTGAAGCCAAAGTTAGAAGGGGTATTAAAAACAGAATTAAATGCAAGGCTTGAGCCTGAAATCAGAGCAGAAGTTCATTCTGAGCTGTCTAAAAACCTAAAATCAGACATTGAGAAAGAACTAAAGCAAGCATTAAGCCCTAAAGTTGAAGAAAAGTTACTGCTTGAGTTAGGTTCTAAGGTAAGTGAAGAGCTTAGACAAAGCCTAGAGCCAGGAATTAAAGCAGAGTTAAATACAAAATTAGAAAGGCTGGTTAGAGAGCAATTAACCAGTGATTTATCACCTAAATTAGAAGCCGCTTTAATTGCTGAGTTAAATGAGCGACTTGAGCCAGAAATTAGAGATGAAATTTACACTGGCTTAATTGAAAGTCTTAGGGCAGAGGTTGAGGAAGAACTTAAGCAAGACTTAGCTATTCAAGTAGAAGAGCAATTGCTATTTGAGTTAGATCCGATTATTTCTAAAGAACTTAAACAAAGTTTAGAGCCTGAAATAGCAGCAGAGTTAAAAGTAGAATTAGAAGATCAAGTAAGAAAAGAATTGACCTCTGATTTAGCACCCCGATTAGAAAAATCCTTAAAAACAGAATTAAATGAACGGTTTGAATCTGAAATTAGAGAACAAGTCCATTCTGAACTGTCTAAAAAACTTAAGCCTAAAGTTGAAACAGAGCTGAAAAATGAGTTAAGCGCTAAAGTCGAAGAAAAGTTATTACTGGAATTAGATTCAAAGGTAAGCGATGAGTTGAGACAAAGTTTAGCGCCCGAGGTGGTTGCTGGGCTAAAAACGGAATTAGAATCTCAAGTAAGAGATAAACTTGCATCTGATTTATCACCCAAGTTAGAACTTGAATTAAAAACAGAGCTAAATAAAAGGCTAGAACCTGAAATAAGAGCAGAAGTTCAGGCCGCTTTAATTGAGAGTCTTAGGTCTGAAGTTGAGTCAGAGTTAAAGAAAGACCTTAGCGCTCAAGTACAAGAGCAATTACAGCTTGAGCTTGATCCTATTGTAACTAAAGAACTTAGGCATAGTTTAGAACCAGAAATTACCGCAGAGCTTAAAACTAAATTAGAATCTCAGTTAAGAGAGCAGATAAAAAGTGATTTATCTGAAAAAATAGAAGCAGAGCTAACAGTTGAGTTAAATAAACGGCTTGAGTCTGAAATTAGAACAGAAATAGAATCGGATTTAACAGAGATTCTTAGACCTGAAGTTGAGGCTGAACTTAGACAAGATTTAACAGCACAAGTAGAAGAGCAGTTGCTGTTTGAGCTAGAGCCGACTATTACTAAAGAGCTTGCGCAAAGTTTAGAGCAAGAAATAACGGTACAATTACGCTCTGAATTAACTGAAAACTTAAAGGAAGAGGTTGAATTAGCATTAAGGAAGGAATTAACAGAGCAAATAAAACAACAGTTAAGCAATAAATTTAAGTCAGAAGTGGCTCAAGGTTTAGAAACTCAGATGCGTCTGGAGCTAACTAAGGAACTTAAGCTAGAAGTAGAGACTGCTTTAAGGGCAGAATTAACCCCTCAAATAAAACAGAGTTTAATTTTAGAGCTTAAGCCAGAGTTAGAAGCTGTGATGAATGCAAAGTTAAAGGCACAGTTAGTACTGCAATTGGATGGAAATGAACAGCAATCAACACCGTTAAAAGGACTTGAATTAAATGAGTTAATCACAGTTGATAAGGGCACTAAACAAATTGTAGAGGCTATTTTATTTGCTGCAGATAAGCCCTTGTCTATTAAGAAAATCAGGGACGTATATCCAGAACTTGAACGGCCTGAGTTAAAAGTAATTCAAGCAGCCATTGATTCAATTATTGAAGATTATCAACTTAGATCTGTTGGATTAAAACAACTAGCCAGTGGCTATCGGTTTCAAGTAAAAGATGGCTACTCTTATTGGGTCTCTCGGCTATTTGAAGAGAAACCGCCTAAATATTCAAGAGCATTATTAGAAACTATTGCGATTATTGCCTATCGCCAGCCTGTGACTCGAGGGGATATAGAAGATATTCGTGGTGTTAGCGTAAGTTCTAATATTATTAGAACCTTGTTAGATAGAGAGTGGGTAAGGGTGCTTGGGCATAAAGAAGTGCCTGGTCGTCCTGCTTTATATGGAACAACAAAAGATTTTTTAGATTATTTTAATTTGTCATCATTAGAACATTTGCCTACACTAGAAGAAATTAAAGATTTAGATTTTTCTTCTGGCATAGCAATGAATATTGATTCCAAAGAAAAAGCAAGTAACGAACAATTAAGTGAAGAGCAATCAAGTGAAAAAAAGCAAAGTATCGAATCCATCTCAGAAACCAGGCACTAAAAAGTCTGAACAGCCTTTAGCGTCTAATGGCGAGCGAATCCAAAAAGTGCTTGCACGTGGTGGACTCGGTTCAAGAAGAGAAGTAGAACGTTGGATTAGTGAAGGCCGAATCAGTGTTAATGGGGTAAAAGTGACCCCAGGTTTACACCTAGTCTCGGGTGATACCGTTCATGTTAACGGACGAACGGTTAACTGGGAAAAATATACAGAGCAGACCACACGAGTCTTGGTCTATAACAAACCCACAGGTGAAGTGGTCACTAGAAGAGATCCACAAGGTCGACCCGTCGTGTTTTCTAGGCTACCGAAGTTAGAGGTGGGGCGCTGGATTTCAGTGGGTAGGCTTGATATTAATACCTCGGGTTTATTATTATTGACTAATAATGGTGAATTGGCTAATCGCCTGATGCATCCTTCGCAGGAGTTAGATCGAGAATATGCCGTTCGTATCTTAGGTAATGTGCCTGAAGAAATGATTAAGCAGTTAAAAGAAGGGGTAGAGCTGGAAGATGGCAAGGCACACTTTAATGATATTCAGTTTTTCTCTGGCGAAGGTGCAAATAAATGGTTTCATGTCGTAGTTAAAGAAGGCCGAAATCGTTTAGTAAGAAGATTATGGGAATCTCAAGGTGTAACTGTTAGTCGATTAATGCGAGTAAGGTACGGGCCTTCAGTTTTACCTACTAATGTAAGAGCTAAAGATTGTTATGAACTCAATAATAAAGAGTTAGAAATATTAATGGAATTTGTAGGGATGCAAGCTGAGAAGCCATTAAAGCCTGCGTTAAGGCCAAGGTAGAAGGTAGCCTAATACTCGATGTTCCAGTTTTTTTGACTTGAATTCAGAAAACACTGAAAACTAGAGTG
>CAZMQH010000044.1:10048-13081 GCA_964568245.1 uncultured Methylomarinum sp. | reverse complement strand
CGAGTTGCCGATAATTCCTAATGTCCAACATGCCATGCTTTACAACCCCGAAGCAACTCTATGATACTTGTCATCCGCGTCATAGAATAGGGACTTCCAAAAGGGGTACTTTGTCGTCCTGCTTACGTAAAATCATTTCGAGGCTAAATCACTTCAACTTTCGCTTACGGCCTGTTGGCTTGCGCCCATCGTGCTTAACATTTGGAGTTACCTCCGCCTGCCCGATGTTTACTATCTGGTGGCTGACCTGCCTTGCCAGAGTGAGACTTTCACCCACTGGAATTATCAACCTTGCTCGGCCGCACACCCCTTGATTTTTCCTTGATTTTTCAAAAAGACTTTGCTTGTTGGCTTGGTGGTGATGTTGCCACTTGAATTCTCCTAATAGTAACGCAGGAAAGAGTGTGGCATTATTTTAGGTGCTTGGGTATTACGCTGAGAATTGAGCGCTTACTTTCTTACTGTGGATTTATCTAGGTTCGCCATTTACTAAGATAGGATGAATTTGGAATAAGCCTATCATATCATTGGTTTTTTCGGCCTCCCTATGTCGCTTGAATCGAACAAAAACCGACTTTCCCACTCATACCTATCATATGATTTGATTGGCTTTAGCAATGTGCTACCTACATGCTTTATGAATGAATTTTATTCTGCCTCAACAAAAAATTATTTTTTGACTTGAAAACCTGTCAAGTGTTTTCTTGTTTTTATTAGGTGGGTGGGTAGTTACTAATTATGTTAGTCATGCATTCCCTCCATTTTTCATTTTTATGCTCATGCAGAATATATTATATCTAACACCTAAAAAAACCACTAAGTATCCCCCACTCCTACGAATATTTTCTGCTATAATATGTGCACAAATTTTAGGAGTTCAATATTATGTCAGAATTTAATAATGTCACGATCATCAAAAAAGCTAATGTTTATTTTGAGGGTAATGTCAGCAGTCGTACTGTAAATTTTGCTGATGGTACTAGCAAAACTCTGGGGTTTATGTTGCCAGGTGAATACGCCTTCAACACAGGCGTCAAAGAATTGATGGAAATAATTGATGGTGATTTACAAGTTAAGCTACCTGACAGTAAAGAGTGGAGAAATATAAAAGGAGGTGAATCTTTTGATGTGCCAGCTAATGCTAAATTTACGGTAAAAGTAAAATCACCTACAGATTATTGTTGTTCATTTATTAAATAGTCAATGTATCCATGGAAAAAATTGCTATTTTTGTTGATGTCCAAAATATTTACTACACTACACGGCAACATTACCATAAGCATTTTAATTACAAAGCTTTTTGGTCTAAAGCAACTGCCAATAAAGAAGTGATTGGCGCTTATGCTTATGCCATTGATAAAGGTGATGCTAAACAACGCAGCTTTCAAAACATTCTAAAAAATATTGGTTTTCAAGTAAAGTTAAAACCCTACATTCAACGTAAGGATGGTTCTGCTAAGGGGGACTGGGATGTAGGCATTGCTTTAGATGCTATCGAACTTGCTGAAACAGTTGACTGTATTATTCTACTATCAGGTGATGGTGATTTTGACTTATTATTACAGAAATCTCGAACATCTTATGCAACAAAGAGTATTGTTTACGGAGTTAGGGCTTTAACAGCACCAAGTTTAATAAACTCAGCTGATCAGTTTATTGCTATTGAAAAAAGCTTATTATTGTAAATCATGGCTCTATACAAACCACAATACAAAATATACTTCGCGCGGTCACGGATGCGGATTTTATAGCGCGTTGATTTTTTGTCGATAGCAACGCCTACATGCTAGCGCCATCCGTCGCTAGGTCTCTACTTTAGCTGCACTCATATAAAAAATGAATGACTGACTGAAATTAGGATGATTCAATATCACCTTCATCCATTGAGGATTGTCAAACATATTTTTTATCTTTTACGTTCCATTGTTGTTTCATTTCATTTAAACGGCTAACACCATCTTCTAACTCGCTCACCCAAAGTGGTCTTTTGCCAGTTTTAAATGCACCCAGTCCAATTTTAACTTCATCACTCATCGCTTGAAAATGTTGCGTATTTAGTTCCAAGAACTCAATCATTTGCCTAGCCATATCTTCAAACTGCAACCCTATTATAGCATGACCGACACCGCTCTCAATTTGATCAGTCATGCTAGAGACTTCTGAAATTTTAAGTGCTATATCATCATTCATACTGGCAATACCTGCCATCATTGCATCAATATTAGATTTTGATGCAATCGCAACATTCATATCTTTAGAGGCCATATTCTGAATCATATCTTGGGCTAAGGTAATATTTTTCTTAGAAGCATTAACAACCACTCTTATTTCCTCACTGAATTTATCTGAGTTTCTTGATAGATTACGTACTTCATCGGCAACAACAGCAAAGCCTCGACCAGCTTCCCCTGCTCTCGCTGCTTCAATAGCCGCATTTAAAGCCAATAAATTTGTCTGGTCAGCAATTCCTTGAACATCTGTCAAAAGCCTTTCAACTTGGGACATATGTTCGCCAACATCATTAATAACGCCAACCATTTCCATACTTTGCTTACTAATTTGCAAAATATGGTCAATAAAAAAATTTAAAACATCATCTGTTTCTTTGGCAAACTTGGCAAAGTTCAGGCCTTCACCCTGTTCATTACCACTGCCTCCTAAGCTGTTCATTAAACTATGAACCACTGAAGACTGTCCAGACGTTAAACCATGTAAACTATTAAAGCTACCCGACATAGTTTGCACTGCATCAGCAACAACTGTTTTTAATTGGGCCAACTCTTCATGACAAGAGCTTATCTCCTGTTCCATACAAGACTCTACGCCTGATATATATTGATCAATTGATTTGTTAAGCTCATCATCAACCACCTCAGGCTCATATTTTATATCCGTTAAGGCACTTTTAGCATGATAAATATAAAACAAACATACAATAAAGATTATTGGCAGGACTACCCAATAAAGAATATCTATTGAAATAACAAGAGGTAACCCCATTGCTATACCAAATAAAACAATCAAAACCCAAAC
>CAZMQH010000044.1:0-9948 GCA_964568245.1 uncultured Methylomarinum sp. | reverse complement strand
AAGCTAAAGCTAAAATTTTTGCTGCAATTTTATCAAGCGCAACAACGTGGTCAGCAGCACCTAATTTGAATGACTCACCAGGCATACCCCATACCACACTACTAGCCTCGTCCTGAACAATATTAACTGAGCCAGCATCTTTCATTTCTTTCATGGCTTTTGCTCCATCATCCCCCATCCCTGTTAACATAACACCAATGGCATTACTGCCCGCATTTTGGGCAACTGATCGAAACATAACTTCAACAGAAGGCTTATGTCGATTAACAGGAGGTCCATCATTCATTCTACAAATATATCTAGCGCCATCCCTGATGATCATCATATGCTGATCACCAGGTGCTATATAAATATTGCCAGGTAAAATTTGCTGTCCATCCCGAGCTACACAAGCGGTCATCTCAGTTGCTTCATCAACATGCTTTGCAAATGAGGCACTAAATGCAGCGGGTAAATGTTGAGTTACCACAATGGCCGGTGTTGTAGCAGGTAACCCGACGACCAATTCTTTGAGTGCTTCAGTTCCGCCTGTTGATGAGCCTAAAGCAATAATTTTATCCGTTGTCTTAAAATGAGTTTTTGCAGGTGCGGCCTTTAACACTGCATCAGCTGAGTGCTTTATAGGAACAGATGATCTTTTTTTACTCATTGAAGGTTTATTATCAACAGCTCTAACCCGTGCCTTAGCAGCCATTTTCACCTTGGCAATAATATCTTCTGCGTATTCATTAAGTGAATTAGACACATCCACTTTAGGTTTTGCCACAAAATCAACCGCCCCTAACTCTAATGCCTCCAGCGTTACAGCGGCACCTTTCTCTGTTAAGGTTGAAATCATTACAACTGGCATAGGTCTTAAACGCATTAAATTACGCAAAAAAGTAAGACCATCCATTCGGGGCATCTCAATATCTAATGTCAATACATCTGGGTTAAGTTTCTTAATTTTCTCGCGCGCAACAATTGGATCAACAGCTGATCCAATCACTTCAATATCATCTGATGAATTAAATATTTTAGTCAGCATTTGTCTAATTAATGCTGAGTCATCAATAATTAATAATTTAATTTTTTTACTCATTCCTCAAGCTCTCCAAATCCCTAAAACAATTCAATATCACTTTCCACTTCAACATCTTTAATGGATGTACGATACTGTTTTTCACGAGAAGCAATGGTTTCATTATGTAAATCTTTAATTTTTTTCATCCGAACTTTTCCTGTTTTAGGAAAATAAATAACCTTTCTGGGGTAAATATCACCTAAATCATCAGAAATAAGAGTTAATGCTTCAGTATCAATATATTCTAGAACGAAATCGACATTTCGTTGCCCAACATCACCTAAGGTAGAAATGATTTTTCCGCCACCAAAAACTTTTACTTCTAAATTTTTCCGCTTACCACCGTTAGCTAAAATCATATTAATTAAATGCTCCATGGCATAATTGCCGTATCGTGTAGCATTACCAACAACGGCTTCAGCTCCAGCACTTAACTTATGCGCATTTGTTTCAGGAAGCATAAAATGATTCATTCCCCCTACCCCCGATTCTTTATCTCGAATACAAGCTGAAATACATGAGCCCAATACCGTACTAATCCCCTCAGATTCTGTTGTCACATAATATTCACCTGGCAATATTCTTGCGAGGACGCTATCAAACTCGTTATCCCAATATCGTTTAATATTGATAAATTCTGAGATTGAAGGTGCTGTCATTATCTTTTTATGACTCATATAGTTTTCTCTTTTCCCTTATCATAATGAGCTTAAAAATTACTTTGTTTTTTTATAAATTGTATTGCCAATCAAATCAAAGCAAGTATCCAGTTGATTGAATGATTCTGAATGACCAATTAATAAATGAGACCCTATGGCAAGTAAATTACCGTATCGTTGCGCTAATTGTTCTTTAGTGTCACGATCAAAATAAATAAGTACATTCCTACAAAAAATAAAATCGAAATTATTTTTTATTGGCCACTGTTTCATTAAATTAAGTTGCTTAAATTGAATTAAGGCTTGCAAGTCAGGATGAACTTTTACCTTAATCGCATTTGTACCTTTCCCCTTTTTAAACCATTGATTTATGGTCTTAGCAGGTAAGCCTTCGATCTTGTCGCTTGTATAAACTCCTGTGGCCGCTGTTTGCAGCACATTAGTATCTAAATCTGTTGCCAGAATTTTAACATCCCAACCACTGGGTACATTTTCTAATAATGTCATAGCAATGGAATAAGGCTCTTCTCCTGTCGAACAGCCCGCGGACCATACTCTTATGGTTTTTTTTACACTGTTTCTACTTAAAATATCAGGAATAATGGTATTTTTCACATACTCAAAATGATGTTTCTCTCTAAAAAAAGAGGTTAAATTAGTGGTTACAGCATTAATAAATGCAGTAAATTCTTGGTCTGGATTGTTTTTAAGAAATTGACAATATTCCTTAAAATTAGTTAATCCATGCATTCTGACCCTTTTAGATAATCTGGAATAAAACATATCAAATTTATCATCAGGTACTAAAATACCTGAATGTTCATTGGATATTTTTCTTAGAAAATCAAAATCATCCCGAGTATATAAAAATTCACGTTGCGAATCCGACACAGCAATCCTCTTTGGCTGAGTAATAAGTATTAGAAAAGTCCAGCTGCGGCCTGATCAATCTCTAGCATTTCTGCTAGACCTAATAATTCCGCTGATTCAATAAATTTATCAGAAGGAAAATCAAAAATAATTTCTTTTCCTAGTTTTATGCTCGTTTGCTTTAACACAATGAACAATTGTAAAGATGCGGTATCAATTGACATAACAGCAGATGCATCAATCTCAATTTTATTTTGCACTGCAATCAATGCTAATAACTGTTCATACAAGTGAGTTACATTTTGTATATTAAGAGTTGCATCTAAAGTTAATTTATTAGAGGTCATTTCATTTTCTATAACGGCTTCAGAACTTTCATCAGCCTCATCAACAGGTTCTTTAGTGGTGTCTTGTTCCGTTGCTGTTTCTTCCTCCATCCATGCAAGTGGATCAAAACCTATTAAACCTTTATTATCTTTTTCTGCCATCACATTACCTTCCCTTCCAAAAAGTCTTTTGCCAGACTTCTAAAATCTCTTGCCGAGCGACTTCCTGGGCGATATTCGAGTATTGTTTTTCCAAAACTGGGACATTCTGCTAATAATGCGGTTTCTCTAATCACTGTACGGAGTACCTGATTAGGGAAATAATCCAACATTTTTTTCAGTACTTCTTTAGATATTCTTCTTGTGGTTGCATATCTAGACATCACTAAGGATAGCTTATATTTTTTCTTTAACACCTTTTCAAAACGTTTTATTGTACCCATCATATGAGACAAACCCTGCAAGGCTAAAAAATCACTGGTCATGGGTATTAAAATCTCATCAGCAGCAAATAAAGCATTAGCTACTAGAACACCTGATGAAGGTGGACAATCTATAAAAACAAAGTCCTGATCCTGCAAATTTTCATGTAATGCTTTACGCAGTAAATCACCACGTTTAGCACCTCCATCAGATAACTGTTCAATTTCATGTAACCTTGGCCCTGCTACAATGAGTTGAAGATTTTCTCTAACTGGGATTAACATTGTCGTTATATCAGCTTCACTCAACATAATTTCATCAAGCCCTGATCGTTTAGGGTTTATTACCCCAAATGACACGGCTAAGTGACCTTGTGGGTCAAGATCAATAACAGTCACTTTTTTACCTGCTTTAGCTAAAGCATGGGTTAAGTTTGTTGATGTGGTTGTTTTACCTACCCCACCTTTTTGATTGATAATTGCAACTACTCGTTCAGCCATTATTAACTTGTAATCCCTTCAAACTGTTCTGAATCCAATAATTTATCAGCATCAAGCAGCATCACCATCTGTTTGTTACCAACATACATTCCCCGCATATAGCGTGTATCAATTTTAGAACCTAATTCTGGCGTATTTTTAATTTCACTTAATTGTATTTCTAATACATCAGAAACCGCATCAGCCACTATTCCCATAACATTTGTCCCTTGTGTATTTTCAACACATAAAACAATAACAACAGTGATGGGTGAATATTCTGTTTTTTCCATTCCAAACCGTTCACGTAAATCAATAATAGGAACGATTGATCCACGCAAGTTTAATGCACCTTTGATAAAATCAGGAGTATTAGGTATTTCCCTCACAGGCTCCCAACCTCTGATTTCTTGAACTTTTAAAATTTCAACGCCATAAGCCTCACCAGCCAACTCAAAGGTTAAAAATTGTTCTATGTCAGAATCATTAGCCATTTTAATTTGTCTCAGTTGTCATGTTTAATATCTCAAAATGATATAAGGGAGCTGAAAAAAATAATCATCCAATCTTGCTGGTCTTTTTATTTCCAGCTCCCTAAGTCTAAAAATCTTCCCATTCATCACTAGCATTAGATGTTGTAAAGGTTTTAGCAGGTGATTCTGAGGGTGGCACTACTTTTGTTGTCTGTGTAACCGCTTGGGTAATAGAATTTACCTGTGCTGCCTGAGGGTCTCTTACCTGACCGCTGCCAGACTGTGTTTTAAAGAAACTCAGTAACTGAGTCATATTGGTTGATTGGTCACTCATTGATACACTTGCCGCTGATGCTTGCTCTGCTAATGCCGCATTTTGCTGAGTTATCTCATCCATTTGTGAAACAGCTAGGTTGACTTGCTCAATCCCTTGAGATTGTTCAGCACTTGCTGCTGCAATTTCAGCAACAATATCACCTACTTTTTTAACACCTGTGACGATTTCACTCAGTGATTTTCCAGTCTCATTAACAAACTGTGTTCCTGATCTAACTTTTTGTACACTGGTTTGAATCAACTCTTTACTTTCTTTTGCAGCAGTAGCACTACGTTGAGCTAAGTTTCTTACTTCTGTTGCTACAACTGAAAAGCCTCTACCTTGCTCACCTGCTCTTGCCGCTTCAACCGATGCATTAAGCGCTAATAAATTAGTTTGGAAGGCAATTTCATCAATCACTCCAATAATTTCAGCAATTTTATTACTACTTTCATTAATTTCTTGCATGGCCGATACGGCCGAATTCACAATTTCACCTCCTTTTTCAGCTAATTTCCTTGCGCTAGTCGCTACCTGATTGGCTTGTTGAGCATTTTCCGAGTTATTCTTAACCGTACTAGTCAACTCCTCCATACTTGAAGCTGTTTCTTCTAAATTCGCCGCTTGTTGTTCCGCTCTATGTGACAGATTATTATTTCCACTCGCTACTTCCTGTGATGAATTATTGATAGATTCAGCAGATTCATTAACCTGTCCAACGATTTCTGCAATCTTATCTATAGATGCATTGATACTATTTTTACACTCAAGATACACACCTTGATAGTCGCTATCAATTCGATTAGTTAAATCACCCGTTGCCATGCTCTGCATAGTACTTGACACATCAGTAAACACATTATCAATAACATCCGTTAATTCATTAATACCGCTACTTAGTTTTTCAAAAAAGCCTTCTTTATCTGCCATTTCAATTCGAGAATCTAATTGCCCAGCTTTAACACTTTCAACAATAGCCCCAATCTCTTTTTCAATACGCACTTCGTGGGTTCTATCTAACCACTCAACCACGATACCAATTCTCACATCGTCATCATTGGTAACAGGATTTGCCACAAAATCCATATGGCGTCCACCAATCACTAAATTTGCTTTCACGGTACTGTTTAATCCAGCTAACATACCTCGTTGGTGCGCAGGGTTTTTATGAAACTGATCTATATTGGCACCTAATAATTGGTCCGCCTTAAAGTTAGGTAAATCTTTTTGAATATCGGCTTCAGCATTAGCAAACAGTTCATGCACCGTATCATTCATATAGATAATATCTAAATTGTTATTGGCAACCATCACACTAGAGCTGACATTATCCAGTGCTTGTTTAATTCGCATAGACTCTGCTGCAGACTCTTTAGTGGCTGAAAAATCAGCATTAAGCTTGGCCTGCATACCATAAATCGCTTTAAACATATCACCAACTTGATCATTTCGATCCAAATCAATAGTATTTCTAAAATGTCCGTCAGCTAATTGATAAGAGACTCCTATCACCGCTTCCAATGCATTTCTAAAATCCTTCACCATCCGATAGCCCAACAAAGTGGCTAAACTTGTCAGTATTGCAACAGCCGTTAAAACAGGTATATTGCCCTGTTGAAATAGCTGAAACATAAAATAGAAACTAGGCAGTAACAGACCAACCAAGGCAATAGTTGCTTTTATACCTAGACTCATTTCTTTCATGTTTTTCAACATTAAGGCCATGCCTTTAGGCCGTATTTCAGTTTTATTTGTATTAAGCTGCTGATATAAATCTTCTGCAGCTGCAATTTGTTGGCGGTTGGGTGCATAGCGAACAGATAAAGACGCATCCACTCTGCCATTTTTAAAAACAGGGGTTACATGGGCTTCCACCCAATAATAACCCCCGTTTTTAGTTCTATTTTTTACAGTAGCAGTCCAAGGTTTACCTGCTTTACAACAAGTCCATAAATCGTCAAAGGCTGCGGAGGGCATATCTGGGTGACGCACTACATTATGACTTTTACCTATAAGCTCTTCTTTGCTAAAACCGCTTATATCAATAAAAGCTTGATTAGCATAAGTGATGATTCCCTTCAAATTAGTTCTGGTAACCAGAATATCACCTTTACTCATGATCACTTCATCGTCAGTCACTGGCATATTAACTTTCATTTTTCATCTCCCTTCCCCATCAAAGTACTTTTTAAATTTTTAAATTTTTTCATCTGTTTCGTCCAGAGCATCTAACTTTAATAATTTTTCAACATCAAGAAGCATGACCATTCTTTCATTAACTGAGGCTAATCCATTAATAAATTCGGTACTCACTTTAGTGCCAAAATTGGGTGCATCTTGTATAGTTTTTTTATCAACATCAATCACATCTGACACTGAATCAACCACAACCCCCATAACACGAGTTTTCCCCTCTTCCGTTTCTATTTGCAAGACCACGACTACTGTTAAAGCTGTATATTCGAGATGACCTAAACCAAATTTCTCACGTAAATCAACAATAGGAACAATAGACCCTCTTAAATTAACCACACCTTTTTCATAACTGGGTACATTGGGTATTCTTGAAACAGGTTCCCAACTTCTAATTTCTTGAACGCTGAGAATATCGACGCCATATTCTTCATCACCCAAGGTAAAACTTAAAAACTGAACTAAGTTTTCTACTTTGTGTTCGTCAGTTAATTCTGTGTTGATATTTTTAGCTTGTTCTGCCATTTTGAGTTCAATCCAGTTATTGATTAGATAAACGCACTAATCCAGGAATATCCAGAATCAGCGCAACAGATCCATCGCCTAGAATTGTTGCACCTGAGACACCTTCTACTTTTCTATAATTTTCTTCTAATGATTTAATAACAACTTGTTGCTGTCCTAAAAGATCATCTATAAACAAACCACAACGCATGCCCTGGCCATCAACAACAACAATCAAACCTTCAGTTAACTTGGTTGCTACTGCTGTTTTAACATTAAAAATTTCATGCATTCTTACAATCGGTAAATATTCCCCTCTCAAGCGGAAAGTTTCTCCACGACCCGCGACTATGTTTATCATTGATCCTTTAACATTAATAGATTCAATAATTGCACCTAGCGGAACAATAAATCGCTCGTCTCCAACGGCAATAGATTGTCCATCCATAATAGCCAGTGTGAGTGGAAGGTGGATGGCAATCGTTGTGCCTTTACCTAGCTCTGAAATAATCTCTATATTGCCACCTAAAGACTGAATATTTCGTCTAACCACATCCATCCCTACCCCACGCCCAGAAATATCTGACAATTCTGCTGCGGTGGAAAAACCAGCCATAAAAATTAATTCGTAAGTTTGCTTTTCGGTTAAATTTGTATCTTCATCAATCAAGCCTTTTTCTACTGCTTTGCGTCTTAACATGTCTTTATCAAGACCCTTACCATCATCTTTCACTTCAATGACAATATTGCCACCCCGATGATAAGCCTCTAAAATAATCGTTCCTGTTGTAGGTTTTCCCGCCGCCTCACGATCAGCAGGCATTTCAATGCCATGATCAAGACTGTTTCTAACTAAATGTACTAAGGGATCACTTAATAATTCAACTACGGTTTTATCGACTTCCGTATTTTCACCCACCAACACAAGTTCTATTTTTTTATCTAGCTTTGTACATAAATCATGTACCAATCGGGGAAACCGACTAAAGACAAAACTAATGGGTAACATTCTGATATTCATCACACTTTCTTGTAACTCTCTGATGTGACGTTCTAATTGAGACAAGCCCCTTTTAAGTTGATCTAATTTATTCATCTCAAAATGCTCACCTACCAAGCTTAACATTGATTGAGTAATAACCAGCTCGCCTACCATATTGATTAAGGTATCAATTTTTCCAGTATCAACACGAATAGAGCTTGATCCTTTTGCCGCAGGTTTAGCGGCTGTTTTTTTACTTGTTGGCACTTTTTTGGTCGGCGCTGGGGGGGCAGTCTTATTTTTCGCTCCTGTTTCTTTGTCTCCTACAGAATTTTCTGGTTCAGTTTGTTGTTCACCCAATACATATTGAGCTTCATCTTCAGCCATTATTAATTGAATGGCCAAATCACAGTCACCTTCGACCCAATCAAAAACATCATCAATATCAACTTCGGAAACTTTACCCACAAGATCGAGATTCCAAGATAAATGACACTCTTCAGGATCTAAATCAAATAAATCAGGTACACCTTGAAAATCAACCGTTGCGGTTAATTCGCCCAATGTAGCAAGTTCTCTAAACATTCTGACGGGGTCATTACCTGTTTTAAGTAAGTCAGTATGCGGGCTAAAGGCAATTCGCCATGTTTTCTCCCCACTCGCAGTCAAAATATCTTCTGCAATAAGGTCTGCTCCCTGATTTTCTTCAGGTTGAGCGGCATCATTACCCTTAAGCTCTATTTCTAAAGCTTTTTTATATTCAGCAACACTGGCAACATCAACCTCTTGCTCATCCTGAATAGCTGTTAACATTTCCTTTAAACAATCAACCGAACCTAACAGAACATCTACTGCGACTTGCGTTACTTGCCTACGACCATCTCGCATTTCATCAAGCAATGTCTCCATAACATGGGTAAAGTCAGAAACGGAAGTAAAACCAAAAGTTCCACTCCCACCTTTAATGGAGTGTGCAGCTCTAAAGATAGTATTAATATCTTCATCATCAACATCTCCCATGTCAAGGTTTAACAACCCTGTTTCCATTATATCTAGGCCTTCAAAACTTTCTTCGAAAAAGACCTGGTGGAACTGTGCCATATCAATCGACATAGACCTTCCTACTCATTAAAGATTTACTTACAAAGGTTAGCGACTAACCTAAAACTTTCTTAATTGTTTTTAACAATTGATCAGGATTAAAAGGCTTAACAATCCAGCCTGTTGCCCCTGCAGCTTTACCCGCTTGCTTTTTATCCATCCCTGATTCTGTTGTTAACATCAGCATCGGAATAAATTTATAATCAGCTAAACCCCGTAAATCTTTAATTAAAGTAATGCCATCTTTATTTGGCATATTTACGTCAGTGACTACGCAATCAAACTTCTGTGTTGATGCTTTATTTAAAGCATCAACACCATCAACGGCTTCTACAACGGTATAACCAGCGCCTTTTAAAGTGAACGAAACCATTTGTCTCATGGATGCTGAATCATCTACTGCCAGTATACTTGCCACGGTTATCTCCTAATTAGTTATTCGATCTTCTGTAAGTAAATATAGACTATTAGAAATAATTTTCTGTTTATTCACTGTTTATTTTTTGTAGCGATAAACAAACCGCAGGGGTTGTGATTAAAAGTGTATGGAATTTTTAAA
>CAZMQH010000043.1:0-13427 GCA_964568245.1 uncultured Methylomarinum sp. | reverse complement strand
CTAAATCCATTGCATGATGTGCTTGGCGTAAACCGTCTGGCATTTTATCGGGGTCGTACAGTTGTGCCATGGTTTTTTCGGGGTGTTGTTCCCGTTCGTCCAGAACTTTGAATACATGGTCTTCCAGGGTGGTCTTTTGTGCTTCAGTGATTTCGGGGACGGGGAAGGTGTTGTAGCATAGGGCGGATGAATAGCGGATTCGAGTTTCAAGGCGACCAGCCACGGTGCGTACCCAGGTCATGTGCATTCTGGAGGAAATTATGGCGAAAATGTGGGTAGGTGGGTCGTAAATGGCAAATGCAAGGTTAGTAATTATTGTATCTTTATCAAGAAAACCAATAGGAATATATTCTCTTTGCTCTGAGGAAACGCTTGGAATTATGATTGAGCTATTTTTTGCTTCATTCATTTCTCTAAATTGATGAGGTCTTTCAGCTAACTTATTTGCACTTGCATCTCTGCTTTTTAATCTTACATCCTTAACCTGATGTATTCTTTTTAGGATAGTAGGAATTGATTGTGCTAAAGGCAAATTTTGATTGGTAATCCAAAGACAGTACCTTTTGCTTCCTCTAATAAACTCACTTGAACCAAGCAATAATTTAACTAGCTTCTCGCTCATAGGATAATCTTTGATTAACTGTTTTTTTTCTGAACTGGATAAAATTAAATGACCGCCATCGTATGGCATATTTCCTTTTGGCATGAATGGTAGTTTTGACAAAGGAACAGAACGCCTATTAATGATTTGATTACTACCGCTTGATAGATAAGGGTTTATATTCTGTACTATTTGACTAATACCATTTTGATAAAGATATTTTGGAGTGTTAGATATGTTTTTCATACCGACCACAATACATGTTACTCCAGCATTTCCTTTGGCATTATTAGTCCATTTAAAAGACTGGTGAGCAAAATTTATTTCCAAATTCAAATTAAAAATATGTGGCCACAGTAAAGCGACTTGTTCACCTTGGCTTATAGAATTCGTAGATACAAAAGACAATCGTGCATTGCTATGTTGAATAAATTTAGCACCAATTAAAAACCAACAATTTATATAGTCTAAATTTTTATAATTTCTTTTACCAGAAAAAACTCTTTCAAGGTCTGCTTTCTGTTCTTCTGTTTGCATTCTAGCACCCAAATAAGGCGGATTCCCCAAAATATAAATCTCACGCTCATTCCCTTTATCATCCACTTTAGGACAAATCACTTCCCAATCCAGCCGTGTAGCATTACCACAAGTAATATTCCCACTATCCTGCAAGGGCAAAGTCGGGCGGGTTTCCCCAAACACCTCTTTAAAGGCTAGATTCATTTGATGTTCGGTTAACCATAAAGACAGCTTGGTAGTTTCATGAGCAAAATCATCTAATTCAATTCCATAAAATTGATTGAGATGCAGCCCAGAAACCGCATGACCCCAGTTAATCGGATCAATGGTTTGCAGTTGGCGAAAGATTTTAATTTCTAGTTGACACAGTTCTTTATAGGCAATAATCAGAAAGTTGCCCGACCCACAGGCAGGGTCAAAAATGCGTAAATGATAAAGTCGATTTAATAGTTTTTTGAGTTTATTCTCATTATTTTCAGCTTTCTCAAAGGCTGCATATAAATCATTTAAAAACAGCGGTTCTATCACTTTCATAATATTAACCACCGAGGTGTAGTGCATCCCCATATGACTGCGCTGCTCGTTATGAACAACAGCCTGAATCATGGAGCCAAAAATATCAGGGTTAATGGCTTGCCAGTTAAGCGTACCACATTCGATTATTATCTTTCTGGATTTGAGGCTAAAAACAGGCACGGGGGTGTCATCAGCAAATAGCCCACCATTCACATACGGAAAATCTTGCAAAAACTGTGGATAATTCGCTCGGTCTAGTAAATTGAGTACGCTGAATAATTTTTGTAGATAGGCTTGTAAATCCTTTCCATCCTTAGCCGTATGAGAGGCTATGGCATTGGTAAATTGACCCTCCTTAAAAATCTCGGTATCTTCGGCAAAAAAACAAAATAACAAACGGGAAAGAAAGATATTTAGGGCATGAATTTGATCTTTTTCTTCTGTCGGATTATCTTCTAAAATCAAGTCATACAACCGTCCCATGCGCTCCGCTGCTTTTACATCCGCTGGGTTTTCATTTTGCAACTGTGCTTTTTCCATCCCTGCCCAGGGCAGAAAAAAATCATAATGTTTAGCCAGCTCTTGAAGGGGAATATCTAAGGTATCGGCAGTTTTTGTGTCGATTGCTAATAGAAATGAATAATCAGTGATAACGATAAAACGGGGGTGCTGTTTGGCTATCGTCTTATTCGTTTTGAGCTGGTCAATCAATACATGCAGATCAGCCGTATTTTCTTGTTTGAAAAAGAGCTTTTTCTTCCAAAGTATTTCACCGTCAATTTTGGATAAGTTGTAATCTCCTTTTTGCAAACGAGTGATAGACGATTTTGGCAGTCCATACACCTGTAACAGATCATAAATAAATGATTCCTTGTTAAAGCTAGATACAAGTGTGTGAAGTTTTTCTTCTAGTTTTTCAATATTCATAGAGACATGATGATTTTTAGTCATTACTAATAATTGTCTGTCTATAGTTTATTCATTTAAAGGCAAAAACTAAAGTGATTTAAGCTTTAGTTTTGATGAGTACGTTTTATAACATGAATGCCCTTAAGTTCTTGCTTCTTTAAATTCTGGGTAGTTGATCTTACTTTTTTCACCGCACTCGACTATGCAAATAGCATAACTTTACTCTTCGCTTTTTCAATGGCGTGGCAGTCGTCCGTGCTTCCTTTTTCAGCACTCAATTTTGCAAACATCAGAATTTTGTTTTTGCTCTTTCTAAATCATTTGGCACTCCGTCGAGCTTACTTTCTCCGTACTCACCTTGGCAAACATCAAGACTCGCTTTGCTTTTTCACAGGCTTATATTTTCCACATCCACGTTAGCTTTTTCACATCGAACCTTGACTCACAGCACTCAACTTCCGCTCTTTCAACATCAGATTTCTTTTACGCTTCATGCCTTCGCAGGAGGCATATAACCAGCGAATATATTCACTCAAAAGTCGACTTCTTAGCACCTTTTTGAAAAAATAAAGAAATTAGGTATTCCGTGGTAATATCGCTGCGCTGCGTTTCGCAACGCAGCGCATTGAAATCAGTTTGTATTTATTTCTTACCCCAAATATGAGCATTTACTGTAGGCGCTTCTTGCTGCTCTTGCTCAACTGTCTCCTCTATAACTTCTTGCTTTTCGGACTCTGTCGTTGACTTAATATCCTCAGTCTGACGCGTCTTTTGTTTCTTGCTTAATCTAGGTTTTTTCTTTTTAGGGCTCTTACGTGGCATAGGAGGAGCAACCTCATCTATCTCAAAACCTGTCATTTCTTCTCTTTCTAAATTAAGGGCATTATGCCTCTCAATCACTGCAAAATGCTGAAATTCATGATGAGCAATTAAGGAAATAACATGCCCTTTCTCACCTGCACGTCCTGTTCTACCTATTCTATGCACATAGTCATTAGGTGATCTAGGCAAATCGTAATTAATGACACAAGGGAGTTGTTTAATATCAATCCCTCTTGCAGCAACATCTGTTGCAATTAAAATACGAGCCTCACCCGCCTTGAATTTTTTTAAAGCCGCCATTCTTGCTGATTGCTCTTTATCACTGTGCATAGCAATCGCTTCGACATTTCTTTTTTCTAATTTTTTAACTAAATTATCGCAAGTCCGTTTCGCACTACAAAAAATCAGTATCTGTTCCCAATCATTATTATTCAGTAGATGAGCTAATACATCGTTCTTTTGATTATGATTCACGGTAATAACACGTTGCTCAATATCCAACTCATCAACAAACTCATCCATATTAATAATTTCTGGTTTATTCATCACCTCACGTACTAAATGGCTAATACTTTCAGGAAAAGTCGCAGTAAACATTAAGTTTTGGCGTTTGCTTGGTAATAGTTTGCTAATTTTTTCAATTTCTTCTTGAAAGTCACCTTTCATCAGGCGATCAACTTCATCAATCACCAAGGCTTTTATCTGATTAAATTTAATAGCATTTTGCTCAACTAAATCTAACAGCCGTCCAGGTGTAGCCACCAATACATCAGCACCACCCCGTAATGCTTTCATCTGTGGATTGATTTTTACGCCGCCATAAACACTTTCACATTTAATAGCAGGCACAATGTTTTTAGACAGCTGACTAAACACTTCTGCCACTTGTATCGCTAACTCACGAGTTGGCACCAACACTAAAATTTGTACGCAGTTGCTAGCCACCCGGTTAGCACCATCAAAACGTTTATCTCGACCGAGACGAGAATAAATATCCTGATTACTCATACTATCCAGTAACGGCAATGCAAAAGCAGCTGTTTTTCCAGATCCTGTATCGGCACGTGCCAATACATCCTTTCCTTCTAATACCGCTGGTATGGTTTTAATTTGTATATCTGTTGGTGTTTCAAAGCCCATTTGTTTAATGGCAGATAAAATATCTTCCGAAAAGGCAAAGGATTCAAAATCAGCTTGAGGGGTATTTTTCATGGAATAACAACTTAAAGATAAACAATAAGCTATTTTAACTGAAAAGCATTATCAAGATTGGTAAATACAAAGTTAACAAATGAGAACAATGCCTTCTTTTCGTGCAGCTTTACATAAATCTTGGTCAAAAGTATATAAAGAAGACGAATTACAAACAGCAAGATCCATAGCATCAGCAAAGTCAGCCCCTAATTCATACCAATTTAATGCCTGCTGTATTTGTTGAGGGTCTTTTACTTACCCTTATCGCCCTTTGTCAATTTAGTTAAATATACTCCCCAATCAAATCTTTTTGCACGTTATACTAGCCATAATTAAATTAACATTACTTTAAACAAACCCATGCCAGAACCTTTATCCAGCAATGCAGTCCTTTACGCTATCTTGTCATTAAACAGCGAGATTTCTTTACAAAAAGAATATATAGACAGTTCTGGCCTTGCTGGTGAAGAAAAAGAAAATGAAGAAGGTATTCTTGATGATCTTGAGCAAGCATTTATGGAATTTATAGATCTATATAAGAGCCATACTCATAAAGATAAAGAATTACCCAGCATTGAAGAACTATTAAATAGTGAGCTTTAACATGTATACGCTTTATGGCATTAGCAATTGCAATACGGTTAAAAAGGCTAAAGACTGGCTAACTGAAAATAATATTGAATTTCAATTTCATGACTATCGCAAACAAGGCTTAACAGTTGAATTACTTGAATCATTTGAGGCTTCATTAGGCTGGGAAAAACTACTTAATAAACAAAGTACCAGCTGGCGTAAATTGACTGATGATCAAAAAAAATCAGTGTCAAAAGACTCTGCAATGCAATATATGCTAGAAACGCCAACATTAATCAAACGTCCGGTATTAGATACTGGCGAAAAAATGATTATTGGCTTTAAAGCAGACAACTACTTAACAGAATTATGAGTGAAACATTAACTTTATTAGAAGACCTTGTTCGTAGAGAATCTGTCACACCTAAAGATGCTGGTTGCCAAGATGTATTGGTTGAACGGTTAAGTAAATTAGGCTTTAAAGAAGAACGTTTAGATTTTGATGATACCCAAAATATCTGGCTTAGACGTGGTGAAGAAAAACCATTATTAACTTTTCTTGGCCATACCGATGTTGTCCCCCCCGGCCCATTAGACCGTTGGGATTCACCTCCTTTTGAACCAACCATCAGAGATGGTAAACTTTATGGCCGTGGTACTGCAGATATGAAAGGTGGTGTCGCATGTTTTGTCACTGCACTTGAGCGTTTTTTAGCTAATCACCCCGATCATAAAGGCTCTATTGCTATGATGATAACCAGTGATGAAGAGGGTATCGCCACTAATGGTGTGGTTAAAGTTGTTGAGGTTTTAGAAAAACGTAAGGAAAAAATTGACTGGTGTTTGGTAGGTGAACCCTCCAGCGATAAAAAACTAGGTGATGTGATTCGTGTAGGTCGTCGTGGCTCTCTGTGTGCAAAGTTAACTGTTCACGGTATTCAAGGTCATGTAGCTTATCCTGAAATTGCTGAAAACCCAATCCATAGTTTTGCACCTGCACTAAAAGCATTAACAGAAGAAGTGTGGGATAACGGTAATGAGTTTTTCCCTCCCACCAGTTTGCAAGTATCTAATATTAATTCAGGTACAGGGGCTGAAAACATTATCCCAGGGTCGGCTGAAATTCAATTTAACTTACGTTTTTGTACCGAGTTAGATGAGCAAACCATTAAACAACGCACTACAGCGATTTTTGATCAGTTTGATTTTAAATATGATCTACAGTGGCGCTTATCTGGCAATCCATTTTTAACGAAAGGGGGGGCTTTAATTAATGCCGCACATGTTGCCATTAAAAAAGTGACTGGGTTTGAAACACGGGATGATACAGGCGGTGGCACTTCAGATGGACGCTTTATCGCGCCTACAGGTGCAGAAGTGATTGAATTAGGCCCATTAAATGAAAGCATTCATAAAATAAATGAAAATGTTAAGGTTGAAGATCTAGGAATATTATCTGATATTTATGAAAATATGCTAATTGCATTGTTAGTTAAATAACTCTTGGATAACAAAACCATACCTGGTTCCCCATAAGCTTTAGTCAATTTTAAAAGTACCAACATTTGTCGCTAGGCTGAGTAGAGTGAGCAACGAAACCCAGCCCTGTACATGCTTGCTTGATTGCCAAAAGAAACCATTATGAGTCACGTTACAGTGAATGCATGGCCTGCCAATTGGCGTAGTCCCTGCTAATCTTCAGGACTTTTTATAGAAACCTTATGGTGCTTTAGCCTCGCCTGATCTGAGCCAAGCTACAAGTTCTAAACTAAATTGCACTGATTTTTACTGAGATTATTTAAAATTCATTACTTATGGATCTTGTCATATTATCCTTGCTTTGTGTTATATCCCTTGCTCAAATATATGCTCCATTTGCTCAACAGCTAATTGTAAATTAATTAAACCGTCTATGGCTTGCTTTATGTCTCCTGCATAATATTGCTTAAATAACTCATCGGCTACATCATGCATCTTGTTATGGACAATATTCAATTCATTAGGCCAACTTTCTTCAAAAAAATACTCACCTATTTCTTTCTTAACCCAGACTCCACAATGGCATTTGGTTCTTTTTAATATGGGCCATTGTCCAATATTATCAGGAGTAGAATTAATGTTATTTTTAAATTGCTTATACCACTGAGTTAAAGTGAGTTTAAATGATTTCTGTTTATTCTCTTTAGCTGTCCTGACTTTATTTGCACATGCTAGCCATCGTTGATTAGGAGTATACATTCTCAACCAATTCTGGAGGTCTAGTACTGGCATAGGCTTTGCAATACCATAACCTTGTGCCTCATTACATCCCAGAATCAACAGCATTAAGCCATGCTCTGTTGTTTCTACCCCTTCAGCAATAACGACTCGATTAAAAGCATTAGTTAGTCCAATAAGCCCCTCAATTATTGCATGGTCATCAGGATCATCAAGTAGGTCTCGGACAAAGGTTTGATCTATTTTAATCGTTTTGGCGGGTAAGTTTCTTAGATGGGTTAAGGATGAATACCCAGTACCAAAATCATCTAAAGCAACATTAACGCCCAAAACATGTACACATGACTCTAAGATATTATTAATAGATTTTAAATCACCTAAAGCACTACTTTCTAAAATTTCCAATTGGACAGATTGAGAGTCTATCATTGGAAATAAAGCCAATGCTGCTGCAAGATCATCAATAAATGAGGGCTGACGTAAATGATAAGAAGAAATATTAATACTGACTTCTAGGTCAATACCTTGCTCATCCCATGAAGCAAGCTGTTTTAAAGCCCTTCTAATAACCCAATTACCGATTAATACTTCTAAATGAGTGCCCTCAATAATAGGTAAAAACTCAAGTGGAGGTATAACTCCTTTTTCAGGATGCAACCAGCGAATTAAAGCCTCGGCACCAAATACTGACCCTGTCGCCATATTGACTTTAGGCTGATAATACAGATCAAATTCATCATTAAATAATGCCCGTTCTATTTCTTTAAGACGGACATTTTTTTGCACAATTTGTTGCTCTTGCTCAGTATCAAAAAAATGATACTGGTTTTTCCCTGCTTGTTTTGCTAAATACATGGCTTGATCTGCATGCCTAATGAGAGTGTCTAAATCACAATTATCTGATGGGTATAAACTAACCCCAATTGATGCACTCACTAACAATACTTGCTGTTCAACTCTATAAGGTTTAGCCAGTGATTCTAATACTCTTTTTAACATTTTCTCACATTGATAAAAAGATTCAATATCCCCTAATAGCAGAACAAATTCGTCACCACCTTGTCTAGAGACCGTATCCTCCTCTCTAATACTTAACTGAATGCGACGAGACACTTCAACTAATAATTGATCACCTATTTCATGGCCATAAGTATCATTAACAGGTTTAAAGTTATCTAAATCAAGAAAACAGACGGCGAGTTGAGTTTTATTTCGTTTACTGTGAGCTAAAGCGTGAATAAACCTATCAGCAAGTAACACTCGGTTTGGTAATTGCGTCAACACATCATAATGTGCCATTTGTTCAAGTGTTTCTTGCTGTTCTTTACTTGCAGTAATATCAGTAAATATACCCACATATTGCAAAACATTTTCATCTTCATCAAGTATTGATGAAATCGATAATAACTCAGCATAAACCGTTCCCTGCTTGGTCCGGTTCCACAATTCACCTTGCCAGTATCCATACTCATTAAGTGTTTGCTTCATATTCGTATAAAACTCAGAGGATTGTTTCCCTGAGCCTAATATATTGCTATTTTTCCCTATAATTTCTTTATAACTGTACCCCGTTATTTCACAAAAAGCAGGGTTTACATCAATAATATTTGCTTTAGCATCTGTCACCATAATACCCTCCTTGGTTTCAGTAAACACACGAGAAGAAAGGCGAAGTTTATCTTCTAATTTTTGACTTTCAGTTACATCCATAATCAGTGATGAAATACCTATAACCTCACCATCATCATTAACCAAAGCAGTGTTATACCATTCACAAAGTATAATTTTTCCGTCTTTAGTTAAGTTTTCATTTCTGCTTCGTCTCCCCCCTGTATTATCTAATAATTGCTGGCAGATGAGGTTAACCGCAGGTCTAGCACTTTTAGGTAGAATCTTCTCACTAGCATGCCGCCCCAGTAGCTCCCCTTTACTAAAACCAAATATTTTTTCAGCTGCAGGGTTCAAGTCAACAAATTCAAATCCTGGATTCCACTCGATTATTCCCAAAGGCGTTTCTTGCCAATGTAGAGACAATCGTTGCTGACTGCGCCTAAGTTGTTCACGATTATGATATTTTTCTGTCACATCATTAAATACCAGCACCATGCCTAGAATATTATTTTCAGCATCACGTATGGGGGCGGCAGAATCTCCAATTTGATATTCTGTACCGTCTTTAGCGATCAAAGTTGTATGATTACTTAAATAAACCGTTTCACCCGTAGCAATCACTTTATCAACAGGATTTTCTATGGTTTCACCTGTCGATGCATCAACAATGGGGAAAATAGATTTTAATGGTAGTCCTTTGCACTCTGAAAACATCCAACCTGTCAGCTTTTCAGCCGCTGGATTAATGCGGGTAACATTTCCAACGAAATCAGTGGTAATAACACCATCGCCCATACTATTCATAATAATACTAAGCCACTGCTCTTTTTTTTCGGCTCTATCTCTAGCTTTATTTATAGTTAAAAGGTTGTTTGCTAATGCTCGGTCATGCCTGAATTGAATAATAAACCCACATAAACTTAATATGACGACTATCAAAATTAATCCTATTTCAATCGCTTTATATTGATTGAAATCTTGTTTAATTTTTTGCTGCAACAGCGTTTCAACATTATCTATTTGAGCAATAAAATTATTAAATAATTTATCATACTGCTGATCTATTGCAGACCCAGCCCCTGAGGACTCTTTTGCCTTATATCGACTAAAAGTAATCCTTTTAAATTCATTTAATTGCTCAATCGTTGCCTTAACTTCAGTTATTAATGCCTCATCACTTAATTTAATAAATAAACCTTCTTGGTTTTCTCCCCCTTCAAGCATCGCATTGGCATACCAGAGCGCCATATCTATATGGGCAATAATATCGGCTAAATTTTCATTCCTATCACCTGCGATTATCTCTTCAAACCACAAATGTGCGGTTGTAGCCTCAAGTTTAATTTCCATAGTAGCGTCAACAAGAGGCGAATATTTGTTGATCATTTGTGAACTGCAATAAAAAGAATATCCCATAGCAGTAATCATAATGACTGCTATAAAACCTATTAGAAAATAGCTTTTAATTAAACCGGAAATAAGTCGATAACCTTTTTTTTTAAAATCCATATTAAAACCGCCTTCAAAAAAAATTATAAAATATATAAGCTTTCACCATTCTCTATAAATAGACTAGGATTAGCTATTAATGATAATACAAGAATTTGATAATGTATACTTCCGCGCGAAGTATACCTAATGACTCTTCCTGCTCTCTACGCTCTTACTAAAAATGAATGATATGCCCAAACTTAATCTACTCTTTAATCCATTTTTTCAATACTTTCTAGTGAAAATTACGATAAAGTTAAGCCAGAAAAAGTCGGCCTATCACCTGAATACTTTAAGCGAATGGATGGATCAATTAACCAGCATATTGATAAAAAAAAGATAGCAGGTTCCGTGATTTTAATGGCTAGGCAAGGAAAAATTGCTTATTTAAAAACCTAGGAGGCTGTCCGAGAATAGAAACCGTCGCGAGGGAAAGCCCTTTTGAGTCAGTTTTTTTGTTCATTTGAGGCGAATAGTTGTGCTATTTAACGAAAATGAACGGAAAAAATGGCCAAAAGGGCTTTTTCCGTAGCAGGTTTTCTATTCTCGGATAGCCTCCTAGGGGCAAGCCGGTATTAACTGCCTGCTTTCCTAGTACGGCTGTGAAGACAAAATCCTGAGCCATACTTTCGGGTATTATAAAACCCTCATTCCTTAGCTAATTCTAAAACAATACGATTTCTAAACCGATAAGGTACTGCTTCATTCATCATTAAAGCAAAAGGTTGCCAGTTTTTATCATTCACAATATAACCTGCTAACGTACTCACCTTATTCATTGTGCCTGATTTAGCAAATATATTGGATTCAATCTCTGGCAATAATGCTTTCCAAGGCCGAAAATCTTGCAATAAATCAACTAACTGTGAGGGTGATAATCTATTATCTCTAGAAAGCCCAGCCCCATCATTCATAGTGAAATTTTTCCACTGAAAATAATCAGTCAACGTTTGTTCCATATAGCGTTGTACATCAGCCTTATTAGCGGGTCTTTTATAAACTTCAGCACTCAAAGCCAAAACCAGCTGATTAGCTAGGAAATTAGTTGAATACTTCATCATCGCACGAATCATTTCAGCTAACGACTTACTGTTACTGTGAGTATAAAAGAGAGCTTCGTTTGTCACTTGTCCCCTTATTATATTCTTACCTACTGTTATTCCTTCTTTGCGTAAAAAAGCAGCTAACAGTTCCGCAAAATACTGTTCTGCATCAGCCGAGTTTGAGCCTGTATTTATTCTTAAAGAGTGTCCTTTTAATTGATGAACTAGACTACTGGCGTAAGGTGTTAAAGGTGTTTGAGACTCTGCAGAAATAATCTTGCCCTTACTTTTCTTAATATGAAGTGTATTAAAATTTGCGGCAATCGCAGAAGGAACTGCATCATAAGGGTTATTAGTCTTTCCTGTGCCTGGCAACAACACATTCGCCTGAAACAAAGAATTATCTAAACCAATAGCATTAATTTGATTTAAACCCTCTTTTTTAAGATTTTTTGCCAGGATTATTAACTCTTCAGAAACCAAATAGGGATCACCACTGCCTTTTACCCACAACGTTTTACTTGATGAATCTAAATAAAAGTCGGTTTTAAAATGATAGTCGGGCCCCCAATGTTTTAGTGCTAACCATGCAGTCACCAGTTTTGTTGTTGAGGCGGGGATAAAGGAGTCATGGGCATGGTCAGATAAAACAACTGTACCCTGCTTTTCCAGCATAAGCAAACCAACATTATCAAGACTGGAAAAATTTGTTAAAGCAGAATCAGCAAAAGCAAGTGGGGCAATAAACAATGTCACTAAAATTAAACTGTACTTTATCTTTTGCATAGTCCTATTAAATTTATTGAGGGAACTCAACAGGCAATTCAGCTTTTGACCAGGCGGTCATATGTCCAGATAAATAACTTAAATTTTTAAACCCTGCTAAATAAAAAGCCAGCTTTGCAACACCTGCTCTTGGCCCATGCGCGCAATACAAAACAACACGATCATCTTTATCATAAACATCCATCTTATCAGTAGTAAAAGCAGACCAAAAAGGTACATGAATAGCACCAGGCACATGTCCTGATTGATATTCACCTGTTGAACGTACATCAATAATGATGGGTGCTTTGCCTTGGTTTGTCTGAGCTAATAATTCATCTTGTTGCATATAGCCTTCTCCCGTTGTTGAGCAGCCAAATAAAAATAAATTAATCGTAATAAATAGTAATACTTTATTCATTTGTTGCTAATTTCCAAACTGCAATGAGTAATCTTCTGTATTAATTGAAAATGCTTTTCCAAATCCAGCAATATACTTCCCCTTAACCGGCGTTAAAGCTAACAAATGAAAATCTGACAAACTTTGTAATATACTTTCGCGCGGTCACGGATGCGGTTTTCTATCGGTTGCTTTTTTGCCGATAGGCTGCGTTGCTAAAATGGTTGCGTAGCCAGCTATGCGCCCATTTCAGCGCCTTGCTATCGATAAAAATCAACTTGCTATAAAATCCGCATCCGTGACCGCGCGAAGTATAACTCAACCGTCTCACCAAACTATTCTTTAACTATTAGCATTTTCTTATAATAGCGTTCATCTTGTTTTGGTACTTCATTTATTAAACAATCAAAAATAATACGCTCACGTGCAAAAAGGTTTTTTGCCTCACCTTCTGGCTGGATAAAAAGAATACTTACTTTATGGCTTTGCAACATATTTTGAGTATGCCCCGCCAATTCACTGGCATAAATATAAAACACACCTTGCTCATCTCTAACATAAGGAGCATAACTGGATTCAGGTTTTCCTTGCCCTGTCACTGTAGATAACACTATCGACTGTTGCGATTCGATAAGCTACTGATAGTTTTTATTATATTATTTTTGACGGAATAAATCCATTTTTCTCTCAAAAAAAGCTGTCATGATGTCACTAAGAAAGCTGGCTATGCCTAAAGCACTCCGACGTATGATCATTTACCATCCCT
>CAZMQH010000042.1:0-13583 GCA_964568245.1 uncultured Methylomarinum sp. | reverse complement strand
GCCAGTAGTTTTATTAGTTTGGCTGAGGATGGATGGGATAAGTTATTACAAGGGATGACTTCTTTGGCTGAATTGCAGCGGTTGGGATTGTGGGTTTAGTTGATTTGGTCTTAGGCTCTATCCCCAAGCGAGGAGAGGGGAATATAAATAAGGTTCTCTATTCCTTAATTCTCTAATCACGTTAAAAACAAAAGAAATTTTGAAGAAGAGAGTTAGTTAACTCCCCCCTCTCGGTAATTGCTCCTGCATTCATCCAGTCGACCAAGGGATAGGGATTAGAAGCACAACTTCTTGGTTGCTGTTATTTGTTTTAAACCTGTGTAAATACCTATACCACCAAAGAGAAGAAGGCAATTAAAACATTCTCTTCTTCATTCCAATATAAATCCATCACCCTATAATGCTTAAATTCAGGGTATAATACTGCCACTTTAATCTTTACCCGACTTTTTCATCAATGGAAGAATTTCAGCGTATCAGCCGTCTGCCTCCTTACGTCTTTAATATTGTTAACGAACTGAAAGCCAAAGCGCGTTCAGAAGGTGAAGATATTATTGATTTTGGGATGGGGAACCCTGATCAACCAACACCAAAGCATATTGTCGACAAGATGGTTGAGGCTGCTCAAAGAGATGATACGCACCGTTATTCAGTTTCACGCGGAATCCCTCGATTAAGAAAGGCTATTTGTACTTGGTATAAAAATCGTTTTGATGTTGATCTAGACCCAGAAACAGAAGCCATCGTGACTATTGGCTCGAA
The DNA here is from genome assembly GCA_964568245.1 of uncultured Methylomarinum sp. GTDB lineage: Bacteria > Pseudomonadota > Gammaproteobacteria > Methylococcales > Methylomonadaceae > QPIN01. The sequence continues at coordinate 12,821 of CAZMQH010000042.1, read as the reverse complement.
AGAGGGCTTAGCGCATTTAGCTTTAGCGACTTTAGGGCCTGGTGATGTGGTTTTAGTCCCTAATCCTGCTTATCCTATCCACCCTTATGGTGTAGTGATTGCTGGTGCTGATTTAAGACACGTTAAAATGGTGCCTGGTGTTGATTTCTTTGATGAACTGCATAAAGCTATTTTAGATTCATGGCCTAAACCTAAAATGTTAATTTTAAACTTTCCAGGTAATCCAACCAGTGAATGTGTGGAATTAGATTTTTTTGAAAAAATAGTCGCCGTTGCTAAAGAACATAATATTTGGGTAGTTCACGATATTGCTTATGCTGATATCGTTTTTGATGGCTATAAAGCACCGTCGATTTTACAAGTGGAAGGTGCAAAAGATATAGCTGTTGAATTTTATTCCTTATCTAAAAGCTACAATATGCCAGGCTGGCGTGTTGGTTTTATGTGTGGTAATAAAACCTTAGTTTCGGCTTTAACACGGATAAAGTCTTATTTAGATTACGGTATGTTTACCCCCATTCAGGTCGCCGCTATTGCCGCATTAGAAGGGCCTCAAGAATGCGTTGCTGAAATTACAGAAATGTATAGGAATAGACGAGATGTATTGTGTGATGGCTTGAATGCAATGCGCTGGACAGTAGAAAAACCTAAAGCCACTATGTTTGTTTGGGCGCCTATTCCAGAACAATATAAAGAAATGGGATCCATTGAGTTTTGTAAAAAGATGATTATTGATGCCAAAGTAGCAGTTTCCCCAGGTGTGGGTTTTGGTCAATATGGTGATGATCATGTTCGTTTTAGTTTGATTGAAAATGAACATAGGACTCGACAAGCATTACGTGGCATAAGAAGTATGCTGAAAAAAGACGGTGTTTTATAAAATGAAACAACCCCTCTCTAAACGCAGAGGGATCAACACAAGGTTAATGTCAATAACAGCAACCATGGAGGTTGCGACTCTTAAGCCCTCTCCCCTCCAGGGAAGAGGGCTTAAGAACTGTGCGGACTAAAGTTCGCTCTACAAATAGCAGGAGTTACATTTGAAAGCGGTAAAAATTGGTGTTTTAGGACTAGGGACTGTAGGCGGCGGTGTCGTCAACATACTCAAAAGAAATGCAAAAGAAATTTCTCGTCGAACTGGCAGAGAAATTATTGTCACCCGTGCCTCAGCTAGAGATTTAACTCGTGAAAGAATTTGTGACACTCAGGGTATTGAATTAACCAGCAATTCACTTGATATTATTAATGATCCTGAAATAGATATCGTTTTAGAGTTAATTGGCGGTACAACCTTAGCTAAAGATTTAATGCTGCAAGCCATAGAAAATGGCAAGCACATTGTAACTGCCAACAAAGCGCTTATCGCACTGCATGGTAATGAAATTTTTGCCAGAGCCAGCGAAAAAGGTGTGATGGTTTTATTTGAAGCTGCGGTAGCTGGTGGTATTCCCATTATTAAAGCGATTCGCGAAGGTTTAAGTGGTAACCAAATTGAATGGCTAGCAGGGATTATTAACGGCACGGGTAACTTTATCCTAACCGAAATGCGTGATAAAGGCCGTGATTTTGATGATGTATTAGCCGAAGCTCAAGCTTTAGGTTATGCAGAAGCAGATCCTACTTTTGATGTGGAAGGTATTGATGCTGGACATAAACTGGCCATTCTTGCCTCATTAGCTTTTGGTATTCCGTTACAGTTTGAGAAAATTTTTACGGAAGGCATTACTAAAATTACTCGCGCTGATGTTGAATATGCAGAAGAGTTGGGCTATCGAATTAAGCATTTAGGTATGGCTAGAAAAACAGAACAAGGCATTGAATTAAGAGTGCATCCTACATTAATTCCAGAACGTCGCTTAATTGCCAATGTTGATGGGGTGATGAACGCCGTACTTGTACAAGGTGATGCCGTGGGTCCAACACTATACTATGGTGCAGGTGCAGGTGCAGAACCCACAGGTTCGGCAGTTATTTCAGATATTGTTGATATTGTTAGAGTGCTTACGGGTAACCCAGAACATAGAGTGCCGCCTTTAGCATTTCAGGAAAATGCTATTACAGATATCCCTGTTTTGTCATCAGAACAAATTCAAACGGCTTATTATTTACGCTTAAGTGCCGAAGATAAACCAGGAGTTTTAGCTAATGTAACCAGTATTTTAGCTAAACACAATATTAGTATTGAAGCGATTATCCAAAAAGAACCTTTGGCGGGTGAATCAACTTTACCTGTTATTATGTTGACACAAAAAACACTAGAAAAAGAAATGAATGCGGCAATTGCTGAAATTGAAGCGTTATCAACTATTACAGGCTCTATCAGCCGAATTCGTTTAGAAACTTTGGAATAAAAATATGGCTACTCGTTATACAGGATTAATTGATCGCTATAAAAAACGCTTACCTATTAGTGATGATACGCGAGTTATTAGTATTGGTGAAGGTAATACGCCTTTAATTCAGTTACAAAACATTCCTAGAATCATCGGTAAAGACGTTGATATTTATGTTAAGTATGAAGGCCTAAATCCTACAGGTTCATTTAAAGACCGTGGTATGACCATGGCTGTGACTAAAGCAGTAGAAGAGGGTAGCCAAGCCATTATTTGTGCGTCAACGGGTAATACTTCAGCCTCGGCGGCGGCTTATGCCGTCCGTGCTGGCATTAAAGCATTCGTATTAATTCCTGAAGGAAAAATTGCTTTAGGTAAATTAGCCCAAACTTTAATGTATGGTGCTGAAATCATCGAAATTAATGGTAATTTTGATGATGGTATGTCAATCGTAAAACAGATAGCTGATCATGCGCCAGTGACTATTGTTAACTCAATTAACCCTTTTAGAATTGAAGGGCAAAAAACAGCAGCCTTTGAAATTGTTGATGAATTAGGCGATGCACCTGACTTTCATTGCCTACCTGTAGGTAATGCAGGCAATATCACTGCCTATTGGAAAGGTTATACAGAATATGCAGCGGATCAAGGCGACTTAAAATCAGTTGCCAGTAAACGCCCTGTTATGTGTGGTTACCAAGCCGCTGGTGCAGCACCTTTTATCAGTGGTAAAATGGTTGATAACCCTGAAACTATTGCAACAGCAATTCGTATCGGACGACCTCAATCATGGGATTTTGCTTGGGCAGCTCAAAAAGAGTCGGGTGGTTGGTTTGATTGTTTTGTTGATGAAAAAATTCTTGAAGCGCACAAGATGCTTTCTCGCCATGAAGGTATCTTTTGTGAACCTGCTTCAGCAATCTCTTTAGCGGGTGCATTAAAAGATATTGCCAGCGGCAAAATCCCTGAAGGTAGTAAAATTGTTTGTACTTTAACAGGCAATGGATTAAAAGATCCAGATACTGCGATTAGTCAATGCAAAGACGCTCACCCAGTGACTATTGATGCTACCCTAGACGCAGTTAAAAAAGCAATTCTAGATAAAATGTAATTCTGATGAATTAAAAAACCTGCCTTATTAAGCCAGCTTATGCTGGCTTTTTTTGATTTCAGGGTTTAATGATAAGGGGGAGTAAATGGTGATTGATACAACTTTTTTGCAACGGTGCGTACAAACATTAGAAAAGTCGCTAGAATTATTAAATAAAAGTGATAAAGAAGCGATTGAATATGATATGTACCGCTCTGCCTGTGTAAAAGAATTTGAGATTATTTTAGAGCTAAGCGGTAAGTTATTAAAAAAATGCTTAAAACCATATTTTCATAGCTCTAAAGAAGTTGATCGTTTATTTTTTAAAGATATATTTCGACATGCTAGCCTTCATAGCCTTATCACTATCGAAGAAGCAGAAAGATGGATGCTATATCGAGATAACCGTAACAGTACCGCTCATGATTATGGTGTTGGGTTTGCAGAAGAAACATTAAAATTATTACCTCAGTTTATTATTGATGCTAACAAAATCATTAAAGTAATTAATTTGACCAGCGATGATTGATTTAAGAGAAAAGGATCATAAGTCCCTTATGAACATGGCTGATAGTTGTTTCAAAACGCCCATTGAAATATGGGCTTATGGTAGCCGAGTTAATGGTGATAGCCATGATGCCAGTGATTTAGATTTAGTTGTTTGTTCGGCAGGTAATAGGGGATTAGATTGGCATGAGTTAGTGAGTTTCCAAGAACATATTCAAGAATCAAATATTCCAATTTTGGTTCAAGTAATGGATTGGAATAAAATACCAGAAAGTTTTCATAAAAATATTTTAAAAAAATATGAAGTTATTTATTCAAATCAACCGATAATCAATTGATTGGCTATTTATGTATCATCAAGGCGTTCAAAAAAACATAGTTCGACGACCAAAAACTAAAAAAAAGTCACATTTAACGGGGATTAATCCTATTTTAACTGACATTTTTTCTAGTCGAGGGATTACAGAGAATCAACAATTAGAACGTACTTTAGCCAACCTTCCATCTCCTTGGCTTTTGTCTGGAATGGAAACAATGGTCGAACATTTAATTACTGCCATAAAACAACAACAGAAAATTTCTATCGTTGCTGATTTCGATGCAGATGGTGCAACCAGTTGTGTGGTTGCAATAAAAGGACTTGAGTTACTGGGTGCCAGCCCTGTGTCTTATGTGGTGCCTAATCGTTTTGAATATGGCTATGGCCTAACGCCAGAAATTGTTGAATTGGTTAAAAAGCAAAAACCTGAAGTTATTATTACAGTTGATAATGGTATTTCTAGTATTGATGGGGTTAAAGTCGCCAAAGAATATGGTATCAAAGTTTTAGTCACAGACCATCATTTACCAGGTGATGAGCTGCCCGAAGCGGATGCGATTGTAAACCCTAATGTCGATGGAGATGAATTTCCCAGTGGTAATATCGCTGGGGTAGGGGTGATTTTTTATGTGTTAATGGCATTAAGAAGTCGACTGCGAGAACAAAAGTGGTTTGAGCAACAAAATATAGCACAGCCTAATCTTGCTCAGTTATTAGATTTTGTGGCTTTAGGCACAGTGGCTGATGTTGTTGCTTTGGATCAAGTCAATAGAATACTGGTACATCAAGGTTTATTAAGAATTCGCTCTGGTCATGCGCATCCTGGTATTTTGGCCTTAATTGAACAAGCAGGAAAGCAGTTCCAGTCAATCACTTCATCAGATATTGGTTTTGCATTGGGGCCAAGAATCAATGCAGCTGGACGAATGGATGATATGTCGCTAGGTATTCAATGTCTGCTCACAGATGATTTAGCTTTGGCTAAAGAAATGGCAGAACAATTAGATGAGCTCAATAAAGATCGCAAAGAAATCGAAGCGCAAATGAAAAATGAGGCCATGTCTTTATTGAAAGATATGCAAATGTTACAAGACCATCATTTGGCCGCTGGTATTTGTTTATTCGATAAATATTGGCATCAAGGGGTGATTGGTATTTTAGCCTCAAGAATTAAAGATCGATTGCATCGACCAGTGGTTGCATTTGCTCCTGCTGATAATGGTGAAATTAAAGGATCAGCCAGATCAATACCTGGCGTACATATTAGAGATGTATTAAGTGAAATCGCCGTAGCCCACCCTCAAGTTTTGAGTAAGTTTGGTGGTCATGCTATGGCGGCAGGTATGAGCATACAAATGCATGATTATCCTGTATTTGCTTTAGCTTTTGATGGGGTAGTAGCAAAACATTTAGACAAAGTTGATCTTGAACAAAAGGTCTATTCAGATGGTAAATTAACTGAAAATGAAGTAACTCTAGAATTTACTCAGCAATTAAGTGATGCAGGTACTTGGGGGCAAGAATTCCCTGAGCCATTATTTGATGGTGTTTTTGATGTGATTCAAGTCAGAATTGTGGGTCAGCAACATTTAAAGTTTGTACTGAGGTTTCCCATGAAGGACTTGTTAATTGATGCCATTTGTTTTTTTGTTGATAAGCCTGAAAACTGGCTAGGGACTCGGTCAATTAAAGTGGCTTATAAGCTGGATATTAATGAATTTAGAGGCAGTAAGACAGTGCAGTTTATGCTGCAATATATTGAAAAAATAACTTAACCATAAATACTCGATGCTTCAGTTTTTTTGACTTGAATTCAGAAAATACTGAAAACTAGAGGAAGGATGGATAACATCTGGCTCCCACGCGCTGCGTGAGAGCCTATTTTTATACACGCTAGCGTAGAGTATCAAGAATAACAACGGTATTTCTGACTCAAATAAATGGCGCAGGCGCGTCACGTCTGAATTCCCACGCCGCGCGTGGGAATTAGTATTTCACAAAAGCAACAATTAAAAACGGGAACATCGAGTAATATTTAAATATATATTTGATATTTCTTTGCTCAATACAGAATCCGTTGCATAAATAATTCCCCTGTGATTCATAAAGGTAGACCCCTTTCGGTTCAAATCCAAAGGCTGGCCATGTATATCACTTACTACCGTACTCATCTCAGTAAATAAACAAGCCGTTGCGGCAAAATCCCATAAACTTCCCCCTCCATTCTCTTTTTTAGGAAATTTAAAATAACAAGCGGGAGCTTGCTCCATTACCCAGCAAGCATTCATAGTGGCTCCGCCATGTTGAATTATATTAAGTTTGTCATATCCCAATTGATTGAGTTGATTGATAACTTTTGCATAGTGCTTATGCTGAATAAAACTGCGATCTGTTATAAAAGTGAGTGTTCGTTGTTTTTTTTCATATGGATTGAGTGTTTGCCAAGCTACGTTATTACGAAAAGCCCCTTGTCCTAAAATAGCATGGTAAAGCGTTTGAGTGACAGGATCATAAATCACTCCGATAAAGGGAATACCTTGCCGTGAAACTAAAGCAATTGCAACTGAGTATCCCGGGGTTGAATCAATAAAGGGCAGGGTGCCATCTAAAGGATCAATACACCAGAAAAAATTTTTTTCTAAGCGTTGTTGATCATCAGGTGTTTCTTCAGTTAATAAGGCCAAGTCAAATTGATTACAGGTGGGAATTAATGTTTCCAGAATAGCGGCTTGGCTTAAATAGTCTATTTCAGTAACAACTTGAGAGGCTAAGCTACTTCCCCCGCGCTTTAAATTTACTTTAACCTGGCTGTTAGTATATTGGTTAATAATCCCCCCCGACTTAATCGCAGCAGCAATAGCACATTGGCATAATGTAAATAAATCGTTAGGGCTAAGTTTCATTTTATATGGCATTGTTGAGTACATTTTAGGAACGCGCACGGAATAACTTGAGCAACTGATGCAGGTTTTTTGTTCGTATTCAAAGCGTATAAATAAGCGCATAGCAACCCATTTATACAATGCGGAAGACGGACAAAAAGACAAGTTAGTTGCTCAAGTTATTTCGTGTAAGCTCTTTAGGTAGTATAAAAAGATACCATAACTAAAAGACAATATTAGAATTATTCGGTGATTTCCTAGCTCTGGTATAATCTAATCATTTTTCATTAGGCAATTACATGGCTAGCGATAGTTTCTCATCTCTCTCAATTTCTAGCGCGCAACTTGCTAATCTAGATTCACTTGGCTATAGCAAAATGACCGCTATTCAAGCCCAGGGTTTACCCACAGTTTTAGCAGGCAAAGACCTTATTGCTAAAGCTAAAACAGGAAGTGGAAAAACAGCCACCTTTGGTATTGGTTTATTAGAACAAATTAACCCACGTTTTTTTGGTGCTCAGGCATTAATATTATGCCCTACACGAGAATTGGCAGATCAAGTGGGTAAAGAACTTCGTAAATTAGCTCGCTGCATTCCCAACATAAAAGTAGTTTTATTATGTGGTGGTAAGCCATTTCAGTTTCAAAAAGCATCATTAGAGCACGGTGCACATATTATTGTGGGTACACCAGGGCGTATTCAAGACCATTTAACCCGAGAAACTTTAGATTTAACAGGGTTAACAACGCTGGTATTAGATGAAGCAGATAGAATGTTAGATATGGGCTTCTCTGATGTTATCAATGAAATTATTGGTCAAACACCTGCAACCCGCCAAACTCTGCTTTTTTCAGCAACATACCCTGAGAGTATCACTGCCATGTGTAACTCTATCTTGAATGAGCCAGTGACTATCAGTGTTGAATCTGAACATCAAACCAGTGTTATTGAGCAAACTTTCTACAAGACAAAAGAGCATGAGCGTAATGATTCATTATTAGCCTTATTTGAGCATTATCAACCAGAAACAACGGTGGTTTTTTGTCATACTAAAAAACAGTGTGATGAAGTGGCCCGTTTTCTTGAAGGGCGGGGTATTGAAGCATTAGCCATTCATGGTGACTTAGAACAAAGAGACCGTGATCAAGTCTTAGTACGATTTGCTAATAAAAGTTGTTCCGTTTTAGTTGCTACCGATGTCGCTGCACGAGGCTTAGATATTAAATCTTTATCTGCTGTTATCAATTTTGAATTACCTCGTGATCCAGAAATTTATATTCATAGAATTGGCCGAACAGGGCGAGCAGGTGAAAAAGGTATCGCTTTAAGTTTGTTTATTACTGCTGAGAAAATGCGAGTTGAAGCGATTGAAGAATATCAAAATAAACCATGCCAATTAAATGCCATTGATGCATTAAATCGTGACGCTAAATTTAGTGTTCATCCAACAATGGCGACTATGCAAATAGATGTAGGTCGAAAAAATAAAATTCGCCCAGGGGATATTTTAGGTGCTCTAACCAAAGATGCAGGGCTTTCTGGTGATCAAATAGGGAAAATTGATATTTTCGATATAGCCAGTTATATTGCAATTGACCGAAAAGCCTTGCGAAAGGTTCTTGATTATTTTGCTAATGGCAAAATAAAAGGGCGTAATGTTCGGGCGAGGATGATTAGTTAATGCTTAAAGCGTATTAATTAACCTCCTTGTTAAAAAATCAAACTAAATATCTCGCATCTACTCGTTTATTGATCCCTGAGTTAACAAACATAGAATATATTTCAACCAAATTGATCAAGTAGAGACAAGTCATCTCTTGTCTCTACAGCCCAAAGGGATAATACTGCCAAAACTTATGGGTCGATTAAATATTAACCAACCAAGGAAAAAAGTTATTGGAAACTTTTACTTTATATAGTTATGCCTCAGCTGCAATCGCTTATTTTTTATTACTTGCGATTCAGCTTGTCCGAATTAACAAAAGTGAGTTTAGCATAGTCAGTATTATTGCGGTTACCATGAGTTTATTATGGGCAGCCTATACGGTATTTATTCTACAAAATAATTCTTTTTACATTCAAGATGTTTTTCCATTTGAGTCATTACGCAACTTAGCCTGGTACTTTTTGTTAGCAGCCTTAATTTCAAAACAGCAATTTGATGATCGATACTATTTTTTAAAGGTTTCATGGAAGGTCCCTGCACTGGTAAGTTTAATTCTGGTTATTGTAGTCCTTGAGCTGTTTTCTGAGTTACGCTATCCAGTACAACAATTCATTGGTACTGATTTTAGGCCGTTAATACATATCGTTTTTGCATTGGTTGGCTTAATACTCATTGAACAACTTTATCGCAATGCATTGCAAGAACAACGCTGGGCAATAAAATTTATTTGTTTAGGCTTGGCTGCCATTTTTATTATTGATTTTGTTTTCTATAGTAAGTCATTATTATTTAATCAATTAGATTCATTGCTATGGCAATTAAAAGGAATTGTTAATGTATTAGTTGTGCCACTGATTGCTATTTCATTACATAGACTCAGTCAGGACCAAGTAAAAATACAGATATCAAATAAAATAATATTTCACAGCACTGTATTGTTAGGTGCGGGGGTCTATCTGTTGATAATGTCTTTAGCCGGATATTATATAAAAGTTTATGGTGGAAATTGGGGAGCCATTGCACAAATCAGTTTTATCATCCTTGCCGTTCTATTATTAATGGTCTTTTTTGTTTCAGGAAAGATACAAGCCTATATAAAGATATATTTCAGTAAACACTTTTATCAACATCGCTATGACTACCGAGATGAATGGATCAAATTAAGTAAGAAAATTGCAGAACTAGATGATTTAGATGATTTATCCTATTTAATTGTTCGCACCATGGCTAATGTTGTTGATAGTTCTGGCGGCGGATTATGGGTAAAAAATAATCAAGGGAATTTTACCCTTACTGCAGATATTAGTTTAGGTGAGCACTCAAAGGAATTAGTCGATAAACATGAAATTTTAATAGACTTTATATCAAAGAAACAATGGGTTATTGATTTTGTAGAATATTTTAATGATCCTGATGTTTATGCAGGCTTAGGATTAGATAAATGGTATACAAAGTTTGAAGACATTTGGTTAATTATCCCTCTTGTTCAAAAAAACAACTTAGAAGGTTTCGTCGTACTTACACAACCTCAAATTTCCAGGCAAATAGATTGGGAAGATCATGATTTATTTAAAACGATAGGAATGCAATTCGCTAATGCATTAGCCCTAACAAGAATAAGTGATGATTTAAGTCGAGCCAGGCAATTTGAAGCCTACAATCGTTTTTCAGCTTTTTTAGTACATGATCTCAAAAATTTAGTGGCTCAAATATCACTTATTGTAAAAAATTCAGAAAAACATAAGCGAAATCCTGAGTTTATTGATGACTCCATCGAAACACTAGAAAATGTGGTGAAGAAAATTGATCACCTATTAGGTCAGTTAAAGAAAGGTAAGCAAGCAGAGATAAAGCAGTCAAAAATTGATTTATCTAAAGTTATTGAGGATGTGGTTTTACAACAATCCTCTAATAAACCATCAGTGACCTCAGTATTAACAACTGAAGAATTTTGGGTGGTCGCTGAAAAAGAAAAAATGACAGCGATACTAGGTCACCTGATACAAAATGCTCAAGAGGCTACAGAAGATGACGGCTATGTTAGAATTGAAATATCAAAAAAAGAAGCTATTATAGCAATAGAAATATCAGATTCAGGCTGTGGAATGGATGAAAATTTTATTCAGCAACGCTTATTTAAGCCTTTTGATACGACTAAAGGAAATGCTGGAATGGGAATTGGTGTTTATGAAACTCAAGAATATGTGTCACAACAAGCAGGTCAAATAAATGTTGTGAGTAAAGTAGGGCAGGGAACAACATTTACAATATCCTTACCTGAAGTGACAAGATAACTAATGTAATCAGTTGGCATTATTCTAAATGCAACTATAATTAAAAGTAACGATATAAACCTACTAAATAACAGTATTAATCAAAGCTATGGAAACAAGAAAAACTTTACTTATAGTAGAAGATGACCCTGGGTTACAAAAACAATTAAAATGGAGTTTTGATCAATATGAAACAGTCATTGCAGGTGATAGAAAAGATGCTATTACCGCATTAAGAAGATATATGCCAAGCGTCGTTACGCTAGATTTAGGTTTGCCGCCAGACCCAACAAATGCAAGCGAAGGTTTAGTAACATTAAAAGAAATTCTACACTTAGCCCCTGAGACCAAGGTCATAGTCGTCACTGGAAATGATGATAGAGAAAATGCTATCAAAGCCGTAGCAATGGGAGCGTATGACTTTTATCAAAAGCCTGTTGATTTGGATGTTTTAAATTTAATTATTCACCGTGCTTTCCAGTTAGATCAATTAGAGAAAGAAAATTTAATATTAAACAAAAACATTTCAGAACCTTTAAAAGGTATTATTGCAACCAGCACAAAAATGCAAGAGCTATCAAAAATGATAGAGAAAATTGCACCTACTAATGTGACTACATTATTGCTAGGAGAAAGTGGGACGGGTAAAGAAGTACTGGCAAAAGCTATACATAACCTTAGCCATCGATCAAAAAAACCATTTATAGCGGTTAACTGTGCGGCGATACCTGATAATTTATTAGAAAGTGAATTGTTTGGATATGAAAAAGGAGCCTTTACAGGTGCAACCAAGCAAACAAAAGGGAAAATTGAATATGCCGAAGGCGGTACTTTTTTCCTTGATGAAATAGGCGACTTACCTTTTTCATTGCAAGCCAAGTTATTACGGTTTATTCAGGAACGTACCATTGAACGACTAGGTGGACGCGAAGAAATTCCTGTTGATGTTCGAATCATCTGCGCCACACATCAAAATATTGAAAAATTAGCAGCCGATGGAGGATTTAGAGAAGATTTATACTATCGCATTAATGAAATTACCGTTGATATCCCTCCATTAAGAGAAAGAGACGGTGATGCTATTGTGATAGCCACCGCTTTATTAAAACGTTTTAGTGAAGAAAATTCTAAAAACATTAAAGGCTTCAGCCAAGAAGCATCCCAATTAATTGAAAGCTATTCTTGGCCTGGTAATATACGGCAACTAGAAAATAAAATAAAAAGAGCCGTTATCTTGTCTGAGGATAATATATTAAGCCATGAAGATTTAGATTTAGGGAGCAAAGACGTCGAAGAAGAAATGCCTCTAAATTTAAAAAAAGTAAGAGAAGTGGCAGAAACAGTTGCAATTAAACGAGCATTAGCCTACTCAAACAACCATGTTTCTAATGCGGCAAAGTTATTAGGTATCACTCGGCCAACGTTATATTCTTTATTTAGTAAATATGGGATTGATGTTTAATAAAAAATAAATTTAGTGAATTTTCATTTATTACAATAGAGCCTCTTGCAAAACTGATAATGGTGTTGAGTTTACTGTGGCTCAATTAAAAAAGTATGGGGTTTTGGGTTGAGTAAATCGTTTTAAGTGTAAATTGTAATAGCGTAGACGTTTAAGAAAAATTCATGTTTTAATTATTTTTTAGTCGGGTTTGAAATAATAATCAATAGAAATATCAATTTAACATAATATGCATTATGCGAAGTTATGGAAAACACCGAAACTTAAAACATCTACTTTAGACTGAAG
>CAZMQH010000041.1:1371-13650 GCA_964568245.1 uncultured Methylomarinum sp. | reverse complement strand
TAAGGGTTTTGCAACAGAGCGTGTTGGTTGAGTTAATTCAAACTCAATAATTTCTTTTTCATTACCAGCAGGTGCTTTTAAGGCCTTGCGCAAGATAGTTTTTGCTCTAGCCCAAGAAATTTCACCACTGGCTAGTTTTTCACGTAAAAGATCGGTTGATAAGGGGGCATAACGGATAATATCGTCTATCCAACTAACACTCTTGTCAAAAAAATCAGCAATTCTACCTTTAGACCAATTTGCATTATTCAGGTAAATGACTGTTTGGAAATAATCAGTGATTTTAGTATCAACGCGGTCAGAATTAAGTTTAAGGTTAAGCGCTTTTATTTCATCAGGGTCCCCTGTAACAACACGAGCGTCAACTCGATCAAAATAACCTGGGTTTGATAGGCGAATACCTTGAATCGCTTCCATTCTGTGAAATCCACCGACTAAATAGTATTCATTAACATTACGCTCCCAGACAACCAGTGGTTCGAATAAGCCATTGGAGATAATATCTCTTTCCAGATGGGCAACTTTAGCAAGATCTAATTCACGGTGATTAGTCAGCGTGTGGTGATATTCTATTAGTTCTATTGATAAGTATTCATACCGTTTGGTAGCAAGCATTTTTTATTCTCTTAACAGGGGGGGGGCAATTATAAAAATATAGGGTGCAGAATATACAACAAAAAATTAGATGATAAAAATATCTTTTGTGTAACACTCTTCTAACGTGCCAAAAACAAACTTAATTATCATTAAACTAAGGGCTTGGTTCTGATACTATTAAAGGCCTGATTAAAAACCTTATTTTAAATAAAAAATGAAAAAACTATCGCTGTTGTTATTGATATTTGGAATCTCTGTTTACGATGTTCAAGCTGAAGAAATTGGATGTATCACTACATCCTGGAAATTGATTGGTGCAAACCATAAAGTGTGTGTTCAAGCCTTTGATGACCCAAAAGTTCAAGGGGTAAGTTGTCATATTAGCCAGGCCAAAAAAGGAGGTGTTTCAGGTTCTTTCGGATTAGCCGAAGATCCCTCTCAATTTTCGATCGCTTGCCGACAAGTAGGCCCTATTGTCATTAAAGAAAACCTACCCAAGCAGGAAAAAGCGTTTAGTAGTAATACTTCAGTCTTTTTTAAACAAACCCGTGTAACGCGATTGTATGATGCTAAACGTAACACTTTAATTTATGTTGCCATTAGTCGCAAATTAATTGATGGAGCACCTGCCAACAGTATTTCAACAGTACCCGTTATGCCGTGGAAGTAGTCGACTGGATTATGTTTTATAAATTCTTTTGTTGTTAGATTATTAGAATCTAACAACAAAAGCTGATAAACTATGCGGTTTATTTTACAAACCTTTAACAACTCCAAAAAGCATGAAAAAAATCCTTGTTTCTGACAAATTAGCCGATGACGGTATTAATTATTTAAATGAGCAATCTGGTATTCAGGTTCATATTCAAGTAGGCATGAATGAGGATGAGCTTTGTGAAATTATTGGTGATTATGATGCACTGTTAATTCGAAGTGACACTAAAGTAACAAAAAGAGTGTTACAAGCTGCAAGCAACTTGAAAGTAGTAGGTCGTGCTGGTATCGGTGTTGATAATGTTGATATTCTAGCGGCGACTGAGCATGGTGTGATCGTCATGAATACACCTGATGCTAATGCGACGACAACAGCTGAACTAGCTATTGCACATATGTTTTCTTTAAGCCGTAACTTACCAGAAGCCAGTGCTTCTGTTCGTGCGGGTAAATGGGAGCGCGCTAAGTTAGTGGGTGCAGAAATCAATCACAAAACTTTTGCTATTTTAGGTTTTGGTACTATTGGTCGCTTAGCGGCTAAGCGTGCATGTGGATTGGGAATGCGTGTTATTGCTTATGACCCATTTGTAACGCCAGAAATTTTTGAAGAATGTGGTGCACAATCAGTAGACCTAGATACTTTAGTTAAAGAAGCTGATTATCTAACTTTGCATTGCCCAATGATTGAGAAAACACGTGGTATTATCGGTGCAGATCAATTAAAAATGATGAAGAAAACAGCGATGTTAATTAACTGTGCTCGTGGTGGTCTAGTTGATGAAGCAGCGTTATATGATGCACTTAAAACGGGTGAAATTGCTAAAGCTGCATTAGATGTATATGAGCAAGAGCCACCAAAAGACTCTCCATTATTTGAATTAGACAATATTACTTTTACACCGCATTTAGGTGCATCAACACGTGAAGCGCAAGTGGCTGTAAGTGTTGAAGTTGCAATTCAAGCAGTGACTTACCTTAAAACAGGTGAGGCGATTAATGCGTTGAACTTATCAACCAAAATTTCTGCTGAAGCATTGAAAAAATCGCGTCCATTTATGAACTTAGCTAATGTGATGGGTAAAATGTTAGTCGATTTAGCTGGCGAACCAATCAAAACAGTAGAAGTCTCTTTGTTTGGTGAAGCAGCTGAAGCTGAAGTAAGACCTGTTTCAGTTGAAGCATTAGTAGGTATTTTAGCGGGTCAAATGTCTACTCCCGTTAACAGTGTAAATGCAGAAAACATTGCTAAGAAACAAGGTATTGCTTTAGTCGAGTCTAAAACCGAAGAAACTGAAGGTTATGTATCTTTAGTTAAGTTGACTGGTATTTGTGCTGATAAAACTGTTTCAGTGGTCGGTACATTATTAGGTGATCGTCATCCTCGTATTGTTAATGTGAATCAGTTTGAAATTGAAGTGGTTCCAGAAGGGACTTTATTAGTGACTGAGCATAATGATAAGCCTGGTGTTATCTCTGCTATCAGTTCTATCTTGGGCGAATCTAATATCAATATTTCAAGAATGCAAGTGGGTGTGCCTGATTCTAGTGATAATGCAATGGCTGTGATCAGTGTTTCTAGCCCGTTACCTGCTGAAATTCTAGAAAAAATAACAGACCTTTCTTTTGTTAATAATGCGATTCTGATTAACTTATGAATTATGACATCATTTGCTTCGATTGCGATAGCACGCTAAGTAAAATTGAAGGGATTGATGAGTTAGGTAGAAAATCTGGTTTATATGATGAATTGGTGGCATTAACTAACGCCGCCATGAATGGCGAACTGGCTTTAGAACAGGTCTATGCTAAGCGATTAGCATTAATCAAACCCGATAAAGCACAAATGGCTTGGCTGGCTGATTTATATATTGCTGAAATAGCTGAAGGTGTTGAAGAAGTTTTCAGCATCTTATTAGCACAGGGTAAGCAAGTACATATTATTAGCGGTGGAATTCGCCAAGCTATTTTGCCTTTGGCTGAAAAGCTTGGCCTATCGGCTGATCATGTGCATGCAGTTGATGTATCATTTAATGATGATGGATCATTTAAACAGTTTGACCAACACTCACCCCTTGCCAGAAATGGTGGGAAATCGACAGTTTGTAAACAAATCAAGTCAGAAGGACTTACTATGGCAATGATTGGTGATGGGAAAACTGATTTAGAAGCTAAACATGCAGGTGCCAAGGTTATTGGTTTTGGTGGTGTTATGAAAAGAGATATTGTGGTTGAACAAGCTGATGTTTTTGTAAATGAGACTTCACTAATGGCCGTTTTACCTCATTTAAAGTAAGTTTTGTAGAGCGGAATTCAGTCCGTTCTACAGCAAGTAATATTTCGTACATGATTGTTAAAATAGTTTAGAGAGATGGAAGATGGCTGGACACAGTAAGTGGGCAAATATTAAGCATCGAAAAGGTGCTCAAGATGCTAAACGCGGAAAGATTTTTACTAAAGTTATTCGTGAAATTTCTGTTGCTGCAAAAATAGGGGGTGGCGATCCTGCTAATAATCCAAGTTTACGTTCAGCGATAGATAAAGCGCTGGGTGCAAATATGAAGCGCGATACCATTGAAAATACCATTAAGAAAGCAACCGGCACCATGGAAGGTATTGTCTATGACGATGTTCGTTATGAAGGCTACGGCCCAGGGGGAACAGCTGTTATGGTAGATTGTTTAACTGATAATCGTAATCGTACGGTTGCCGAAGTAAGGCATGCTTTTGCAAAAGCAGGTGGAAACTTAGGAACGGATGGTTCTGTTTCTTATATGTTTAATAAAGTAGGTATTATCAGCTATCCAGATTCTGTTGATGAAGATACTATTATGGAAGCGGCAATGGAAGCAGGTGCGGATGATATTGTTACCCATGATGATGGTTCTATTGATGTAATGACAGCCCCCGATGATTATTTGTCGGTAAAAGAAGCCATGGTAGCTGCTGGTTTTGAACCTGAAAATTCAGAAGTGACAATGGATGCAGAAAACAAAACTGAGCTGGATGCTAAAGGCGCTGAAAAAATGTTACGTTTAATTGATGTATTGGAAGATTTGGACGATGTTCAAGATGTTTATTCAAATGCTGAGATTTCTGAAGAAGTTCTGGCTCAAGTAGCTGAGATGTAACACTAAAGAGACTATGAAAGCCTTAGCTTTTAGCTCCCCCTCTTTGGAAAAGGAGGGGGGGGATGTTTTATGATAAAAACTATTCGTAATTACGACGTTAATAAGGTTTTGCTCTTAAGCCCTCTCTTGCTGGAGAGGGTTGGGTGAGGAGAAGTTAAAATAGCTTCTTTTTTCCTTATTCTCTTTGTTTTATATAATATAGAGCTTAAAGAATATTGAAAAAAGACTTATATTATTTCTCCTCACCCAAATCCTCTCCAGCAAGAGAGGGCTTAAGAGCTGGTGTAATCTTACTGAGTAATTACAATCCTTATTTTTCAAAGGGGAAGAGGTAAAAGAAAAATGCTTTTACAGCCTCTAAAGCACCTCTATTGCAGAATACCTTCATCTTTGCAGATCTACGAGCAATAGAGGCTTAAAAACAAATAAATAGAATAAGTGACAAAGTGACAAGGATTTTAGGAATCGACCCAGGATCCAGAATAACTGGGTATGGGATCATAGAAGAAACTAACCGAGGCAGTAATAAATATATTGCCAGCGGTAGTATTCGTATCAAAGCAGATTCATTTCCTGAGCGATTAAAACAAATATTTGATGGTATAACCGAGGTGATTGCTTTATATCAACCCACTGAAATGGCCATTGAACAAGTCTTTATGCATAAAAATGCAGATTCTGCTTTAAAGTTAGGCCAAGCACGAGGTGCTGCTATTTGTGCAGCAATGAATGCAGGTCTCCCCGTTTCTGAATATGCAGCCAGACAAGTAAAGCAGGCATTAGTCGGTAAAGGTGGCGCAGACAAGTCACAAGTACAGCACATGGTAAAAATATTATTGTGTATTCAAGGTAAATTACAAGAAGATGCGGGGGATGCTTTAGGTATTTCTTTGTGTCATTCTCATTATCAGCAAACGGAACAACGGTTAAAACAAGCTAGTCAATGATAGGATTTATTCGTGGTAAATTAGTTTCTAAAACACCACCTCAATTAGTGGTTGATGTACAAGGTGTAGGGTATGAGGTGGAAGCACCGATGACCACCTTTTATGACCTTCCTGCTTTAGGTGAAGATCTTCTTTTACATACCCATTTAGTTATTCGGGATGATGCTCATATTTTGTTTGCTTTTTCAACCGAGTCAGACAGGAAAATGTTTCGAGCCTTGATTAAAGTAAACGGGGTCGGGCCAAAACTGGCTTTAACCATTCTGTCGGGACAAAGTGCAGCAGAATTTCATCGTTGTATTCATGATAATGATGTACAGGCTTTAGTACGCTTACCTGGGATAGGTAAAAAAACAGCAGAACGCTTAATTATTGAAATGCGGGATAGATTACCTGATAGTGTTGAATCTTCTAATTCAGAGTCAGGTACTGTGGTGACACAAACACAAGCTAATCCAAAACAAGAAGCTATTAGTGCTTTATGTGCTCTGGGGTATAAATCGCAGGATGCTAGTAAAATGGTACAAAACATTGCGCAAGAAGATAAGACTTGTGAAGATATTATTAAGCTGGCATTGCAGGGAGCCGCAGCTAGATGATTGAAAGTGATCGCTTAATTTCATCGATTGGCTCAACAGATGAAGAACGACAAGATCGTGCGATTCGCCCAAAGCGATTAGCTGATTATATCGGGCAGGACGAGCTGTGTTTGCAAATGGAAATTTTTATACAAGCGGCAACAGCAAGAAGTGAAGCTTTAGATCATGTGTTAATCTTTGGTCCACCAGGATTAGGAAAAACCACACTATCCAATATTATCGCCACAGAAATGGGGGTTAATATTCGGCAAACTTCAGGGCCTGTATTAGATAAAGCGGGGGATTTAGCTGCTTTATTAACCAATCTTGAAGCGCATGATGTATTGTTTATTGATGAGATTCATAGGCTTAGCCCCGCAGTGGAAGAGATTTTATATCCTGCTATGGAAGATTACCAAATTGATATTATGATTGGTGAAGGTCCAGCAGCAAGGTCGATTAAATTAGATTTACCTCCATTCACTTTAGTTGGGGCAACAACACGTGCAGGATTATTAACCTCTCCTTTAAGAGATCGGTTTGGTATTGTTCAGCGTTTAGAGTTTTATTCCGTTGAAGAATTATCCACTATCGTTATACGCTCAGCAAAGGTATTAGGGATAAGTATTGAGTCAGCAGGAGCAGGTGAAATAGCCAGACGTTCACGAGGAACCCCAAGAATTGCAAATCGATTATTAAGGCGTGTACGTGATTATGCCGAAGTAAAAGGTGATGGCATTATTTCTAGTGATATTGCTGATCAAGCCTTAAAAATGTTAAAAATTGATCATGTTGGTTTTGACTCCTTAGATAAAAAATTACTGTTATCAATGATTAATAATTTTGATGGTGGACCGGTGGGGCTTGATACTTTAGCCGCAGCCATAAGTGAAGAACGAGGCACAATTGAGGATGTTTTAGAACCCTATTTATTACAGCAAGGGTTTATTATGCGTACTCCTAGAGGACGAGTGGTAACTCAAAAAGCCTATTTACATTTTGGCTTGAAACCGCCAGATCAACAGGCTGAAAGTGGTGATGTTTATCAATAAATAATAGAATATATTTATAGCCTTGATAGAATAAAATGGAGTCAAGGTTTTTTGGATAATGCTTACGTCCTCACATCTGTGAGTGCTCGAAATATATTGTTACTTGGAGTATAAAAACAAGCTTTTATACATCTTGGATCAGGCAAAAACTTATTTTTGCACTCCTAATTTAAAAAACGCTGAATAGTTACAATCAAAATAACCAATAAAATGACAATTTTCCATTGGCCCATCAGGGTTTACTATGAAGATACCGATGCCGGTGGCGTGGTATTTTATGCAAATTATTTAAAATTTTTTGAACGCGCAAGAACTGAAATGTTGCGAGATCTGGGAGTGGAGCAAGACCAATTAATATCTGAACAAAATATCATCTTTGTGGTCAGATCTGTTCAGCTTGATTATTTAACACCTGCTCGTTTCAATGAGATGATAGATGTTACAGCTGAAGTGACACAAGCAAAAAAAGTAAGTTTAAATTTTGAGCAATTAATTACCCGAAATGGGGATGTGCTGTGTAAAGGTAATATACGGATAGCATGCTTAGATACTGAAACTATGAAACCTAAAGCGATTCCCGATATTTTATTACAAAAATTACTATGACTAACGATTTATCTATTTTTCACCTGATTGTAAATGCTAGTTTTGTCGTGCAATTTGTCATGTTTATTTTATTGGCAGCTTCCATTATCTCTTGGACCTTTATTTTTAATAAGCGTAAAGAGTTTAAGCAGGTGTTTGAGGTAACAGAAGAATTTGAACAGGAATTTTGGTCAGGACAAGACTTGTCTAAGCTGTATAAAAAAATTTCAGACAGTGAGTTTGAGTCAGAAGGTATAGAAAAGATATTTATTGAGGGCTATAAAGAATTTTCTAGAATGCAGCAAAAGGACGGTGTACCCGCAGTGGTGCAAGTAGAAGCTGCACAGCGAGCAATGAATATTGCTATGACACGAGAATTAGACCATTTAGAAGAAACTTTACCCTTTTTAGCAACGGTAGGCTCAACCAGTCCCTATGTTGGTTTGTTTGGTACTGTTTGGGGTATTATGAATTCTTTTCGTGCTTTAGGTGATGTAAAGCAAGCAACTTTAGCCCATGTTGCACCGGGTATTGCCGAAGCATTAATTGCCACAGCAATTGGTTTGTTTGCCGCTATACCCGCAGTCGTGAGCTATAACCACTTTACCACTCGATTAGACAAACTAGCAGGACGGTATGAGTTATTTGTTGATGAGTTTTTAGTGATATTACAGAGACAGGCGCATAGTTAATGGCTCGCCGAGTTAAACGTAGAAAACCAATGGCCGAGATTAATGTTGTTCCCTACATTGATGTTACTCTAGTGTTATTGATTATTTTTATGATTACAGCACCTTTGGTACCAACCGGGGTTGATGTCGATTTACCCCAAGCAGATACCTCGTCAGTAGATCAAAAAAATGAGACCCCTGTGATTGTGTCAGTCGATAAATTAGGTCAATACTTTATTGATATTGGTGAGCAAAATGATGAGCCAGTGACGGCTGAAATATTACTCTACCGTGTAGCAGCTGTTTTAAGAAATAAACCAAATACCCAAGTTTATATTAGAGGTGATCAGACGGTTGCTTATGGTAAGGTTGTTAGTGTGATGGTAGCATTAAAAAATGCAGGTGTACCGAGTGTAGGCTTGATGACCAGCCCTTTTGAGCAATAAAGATGAATATTTATCAAAAATTTGGGCTGTCATTCATTGTAGCATTATCATTACATCTGTTGATATTAGGTGCATTTGGAATAAATTTAGTCGATGAAGCTGAGTTAATTAAACAAAAGCCATTACCCGAAATTATTCAAGCCTCTATCTTGGATGATAATAAAATACAGCAAGAAGCCAATCGATTAAAAGCGAATGAAGAAAATAAACGTATTGCCCAAAATAAACAGCAACAACGATTAGAAAATAATCGAAAGAAAGAGCAAAGACTGTTAGCTGATGCTAAGAAAAAAAGACAGCATGAACAGAAAATCGCCAAAGAATTAGTTAAAAAGCGTAAAAAAAAGGCGGTAGAAGAGCAGCGAAAACTTGAAGAAATTAAACAGCAAAGAGTGATAGAAGCGGCTCGTTTAGCAAAAATAAAACAGCAAAAAGCAACAGAAACTGCTCGATTAGAAAAAATAAAACAGAAAAAATTGCTTGAAAAAAGGCGATTGGCTGATTTAAAAAAAGTAGAAGCCAAAAAACGTGAACAAGTACAGCAAGCTTTAATAGAAAAACAACAGCATGAAGCAGCAGAAAAACTGGCTCAGTTACAAAGACAAGCGCAAGCAGACTTGGATCAAATAGCAAGAGATAAACAAACAACCATTAATATTACGGCAGCTATTCAGAATAATGTAATGAACCGATGGATAAAACCGCCTACATCAGAAAATGGCTTAAAATGCACAATACGAGTTAAATTGTTACCCACGGGTGATGTAATGGATGTTCGAGTTATCAATGGAAGTGGTGATACTATCTTTGATCGTTCAGCAGAGAATGCAGTACGAAAGGCATCACCATTACCTGTGCCAGAAAGCCGGAGTTTGTTTAACAAAAAATTTAGAACATTTACCTTTAATTTTAATCCTAAATAGGTTGTAATTATTTAACGTATGAATTAAAGCCCTTGTTGTAGGAGTGTCCGCCCTCGGCGCGATTGATAATGGATTTTTTAGAGAAAAGAACATGATTTTATTCGCGCTGAGGGTGGACGCTCCTACAAAGTACAGTTATTCAAAGACACTGAATAGTGATAATAGTTTTACATTATGATTCTAAAAGATAAATTTAATAGATTACTAAGCAAAGTTTTTATCATAAGTTTGGCATTGCTGGTCACTCCTTTAGCACGCGCTGAATTAATAATAGAAATAACCAAAGGGGTTGAAGCAGCCGTTCCAATGGCAGTCGTACCTTTTGGTGGACAAAGTGCTTTAACCGTTAGTTTATCCTCTGTGATTAGTGCTAATTTAGCACGAAGTGGTTTATTTAAGACTTTGCCAGAACGCGATATGCTAAGTAAACCAACCACGGCAGATAAAGTTAATTTTAGAAATTGGCGGGCTTTAGGGCAGGAATATTTGCTAGTGGGTGTGGTCAATGAAGTGCTGGGGCAGTATCAAGTACAATTTCAGTTACTTGATGTTTATAAGGGTGAAAGTTTATTAGGCTATCGACTCACCGTTAAAAAAAATGAGTTAAGAAAAACTGCTCACCATATTAGTGATTTAGTTTATGAAAAGCTAACAGGAAAAAAGAGTGATTTTAGTAGTCGAATTGCCTATATCACAACGGCTAAAGTGGGGGTTAATAAAAGAAAACTGTATAAATTAATGATTGCAGATGCTGATGGATTTAACCCAAGAGCGATTGCTTCTTCATGGGAGCCTTTAATGTCCCCATCTTGGTCTCCTGATGGTAATAAGATTGCCTATGTTTCATTTGAAAATAAACGATCTGCCATTTTTATACAAACATTAGCTAATGGCAAAAGAACCAAGGTTGCGTCTTATAAAGGCATTAATGGTGCTCCTGCATTTTCGCCTGATGGTACAAAATTAGCGCTAACGTTATCTAAAGAGGGAAGTGCTGATATTTTTGTTTTAAACCTGAACAATAATCAGTTATCCAGGTTAACTAAAAGTTATGCGATAGATACTGAGCCTTCGTGGTCTCCCGATGGCAAGACAATTGTTTACACCTCAAATCGAGGAGGGCAGCCGCAGTTATATTTGATTCCAAGCCAAGGTGGTCGTTCCAGCCGATTAACCTTTGATGGGGACTATAACGCAAGAGGAGATTTTTCACCTGATGGTAAAAGTATTGTGATGGTACATGCCAATAAAGGGGATTATAGAATAGCGATAATGGATTTAAGAAGCCGTACGGTGAATGTATTAACGGCTGGAAAGTATGATGAATCCCCTAGCTTTTCAGCCAATGGCGATATGATTTTATACAGTTCAAAAAAAGGCAATCGAAGTGTTTTATCCGCTGTATCAGCAGATGGTAGAATGCAACAAAGTTTTACATTTGATAGTGGTAATGTACGTGAACCAGCTTGGTCACATTAAAAAGCTATCAAGATACAATTAAGGAGATGGAAAAATTAATTGTCTAATCATTTGGTGCAGTAGAGACAAGGCATGCCTTGTCTCTACATCTTATCTAAGATGATTTTGGGTGATTGTTTTTTCCATCTTCCTTAAATTGAAGTGCCTATAAATAAAGAGATTAAAAAATGAAAATCAATAAAATAGTGTTAGCCTTTGCTGTCAGTACTATGATGTTATCGGGTTGTACTTCAACAGATAAAAAAGAAGCAAGTTTGCTTGAGTCAGAGCTAGAAAATGAGCAAACATTAGTTACTTCAGGTTTAAACAATAGTGCGCTTTCAGGTGAAAAATTAATCACTCAAGGTTTGACTGAAAGTGAATTAATGGTCAATGGTTTAAGCCGTTTAGGCGCTGAGTTTAGTGACCCTGCTAATCCATTATCAAAGCAAACTATTTATTTTTCTCATGATAGCAGCCAAATCCGGCAACAATTTGTTGCCGTGGTCGCAGCACATGCTCAATATTTGGTATCACACCCAGCTCAGCGAGTTACTTTAGAAGGGCATACTGATGAGTTAGGTTCTAGTGAATATAATATTGCTTTAGGTGAGCAACGCGCTAAATCAGTTTATAGAATGATGAAGGTACAAGGTGTTTCAAGTCAACAGTTAGAAATTGTAAGTTATGGTGAAGAGAAACCAGCGGCTGAAGGAAATGGACAAGTTTCTTGGCAGTTAAATCGTCGAGTTGAAATTGCTTATCAGGTGCGATAAATGAATAAAATATTACTTGTTTTGTTATGCACCTGTTCTAGTGCTTATGCAGGCTCAAGAGTTTTGCCTCCCGTGATTGATAATTCAATATACCCAGCTGGATCGGGCATGGCGGCTTCATCAGCCTCTTCCAATGTGATTTACGAGGTACTCGGGCGACTGGAGCAATTGCAATTGGAAGTGCAGCAACTTAGAGGCGTGGTTGAAGAGCAATCACAAACGATTGTTGAGTTAAAAAAACGACAAGGAAATATTTATTCAGATTTAGACTTGCGATTACAAGAGCTGTCAAAAGTTAATACTATGCTACAAAGTGGGGAAGCCATTGACAATGCCTCGCTTTCTGGAAGTGATTTGATCGGCGGCTCTAAAGCTAACACGGTTAAAAATGATGCAGCTGAAGT
>CAZMQH010000041.1:0-1271 GCA_964568245.1 uncultured Methylomarinum sp. | reverse complement strand
GATAAAACACGTTATCAGGCGGCTTATCAAATGTTAAGAAATGGTCATAATACCAGGGCCATTACAGCATTTAACAGCCTTATTGCTGATTTTCCCGCAGGAGAATATGCCGATAACTCACAATATTGGTTGGGCGAAGCGTATAAAGTGAATCAAAATTTAGAGGCTGCAAAAGTTGCATTCTTAAAAGTGGTGATGAAATATGCAGGTAGTCCTAAAGTGCCTGATGCGCTATTAAAATTAGGGTATATAGAATTTGAGCAAAATAATATGGCTCAAGCGCGTGATTATCTAACCCAAGTGACGGTGGCTCATCCAGAAACAACAGCCGCCCATTTAGCAGAAAAGAAACTGATGCAATTATCAGAAATACAGCGTTAATGGATAAATCATTAAGAATTACTGAGATATTTTATTCCTTACAAGGTGAAAGTAATACCGTAGGTTTGCCTACCGTCTTTATTAGGCTGACAGGATGCCCGTTAAGGTGTAGCTATTGTGATACGGCTTATGCCTTTACTGGAGGTGAGAAGAAAAGCATAAGCTCTATTATTGAGCAGGTTGATCAATATAATGCTAAATATATTTGCGTGACAGGGGGAGAGCCTTTAGTCCAACCAGCTTGTCATGAATTAATGGAACAGCTTTTGGATAAAGGCTACCGTGTTTCTTTAGAAACTAGTGGTGCAATAGATGTTTCTAAGGTAGATAAGCGTGCGGTTAAAGTCATGGACTTAAAAACGCCTGCTTCTGCTGAAATGGATAGAAATATTTATCAAAACATTGATTATTTGGACGCAAAAGATCAAGTGAAGTTTGTGATTGCAGATTCTAAAGATTATGAATGGTCAAAATCAATTATGCAGCAATATGACTTGGCTAATCAGTGTGAAATTTTATTTTCACCGGTTATGGGGGAAATGAACCCAAGACAATTGGCTGAAAATATTATCAAAGACAACCTACCGGTTCGATTTCAAATACAACTTCATAAATACCTTTGGGATGATGCCCAAGGGAAGTGAAAAATAATACATGCAAAAGAAAGCAATAATCCTCTTATCGGGAGGATTAGATTCAATTACCGTTTTAGCCCAAGCCAAAAAACAAGATTACCAATGTTATGCACTCAGTTTTGATTATGGGCAAAAACATAATGCAGAACTTAATGCAGCACGACAGATTGCTCAAGATTACCAAGTTGAAGAACATAAGGTGATTAACCTAGGTTTGGGTGCAATAGGGGGTTCAGCATTGACTGATGAGCATAT
>CAZMQH010000040.1:0-14056 GCA_964568245.1 uncultured Methylomarinum sp. | reverse complement strand
AAAGCCATTCTTTTTTGTATTAATCTTGCTTGAGTATTGGATGCTACCGCTTTTTTCCCAAAATATAAACCCGCTCTGTCACCCGCCAAGTCAACAAAGCTAAAGCCACTACCATGTTTAGCATCGCTCAGTTCTTTTTCAATACCCAGGTAATTAGCAAGGGACTCTGCACCTGTTGCTGCCAGTACTGCAGAAAACATAAAGTGTTTTGCGATGTCTGTCCTTTTATATAAAGATGCAGAATATTGGCGTTGAGTGGCTGGACTTATATCAAATGGAATAAATGCTTGAATTTCTCTTTTATTAACATAAGTACTAATGGCGATAAGAACCGCACGATTTTCAGATATTGCGGTAGTCACTGTTGAGCGTTGAAAAGCATGAAAAAATAGAGGTTGTAAAAGTTCGGCTAATGATAATCGCCATTTTGGGTTGTGTTTCGCAATAATAGTGGTGATTTTCTGCTGGTAAAACAGCACTGAATTATAATTTTTATTGTTGAGATTAAGGGCAGTTTTTAAACTCAGATCATCGGAAGTGATATAGGTAATTAATAGACCTTTAGGTTTTATTTGTAATTCTCTGATGTGTTGCGCGGTAAGAATATAAAATTCTTTTAATGGGGTATGTTCAATTATATTTTCAATTATTAAACTAGCAAATTCATCGGCAATGTTTATCGATCCAATTTGTAGTGTATTGATCACTGGGTAACCAGTATTTTTGGTAAGGTTGAAGCTG
The DNA here is from genome assembly GCA_964568245.1 of uncultured Methylomarinum sp. Classification (GTDB taxonomy): domain Bacteria; phylum Pseudomonadota; class Gammaproteobacteria; order Methylococcales; family Methylomonadaceae; genus QPIN01. The sequence goes on along the minus strand of CAZMQH010000040.1, from coordinate 13,315 downwards.
AAGTTAAGGTAATTACCAAAGGGGTTCTTGGCTAAAAATAAGGAGAACTTAAAGTGTAATTGTTTATCTTTTATGGTTATCTTTGAGGTACTGGGTATGTAATAGTTTAATAGATAGCTTAAGGCAATATTTAGATCTTTTTCACTGAGCTGTATGCTTTGCTGGGTCTTTGAATTTGTATTTCTAACAATGTTTTTTGCTCTTTGAATGTCGACAGGATTGAGTGACCAGTTGCTGTTAGTTATTGCTGTTTTTTCAACCGCATAAAATACAATGATTGAGATTAATAAGGGGAAAGCGGTAAAAAAGAAGAAGAAAAAGCGCAGGGGGGGGAATAATGGAAATAATACAATATTGATAAACTGTTTCATTCCCTTAAGGCCTTATGAATAGGTTAAGAGATAGTCGGCAGATTTTAAATAATGCGCTTCTATTTCTAAATCTGTTTGAGTCAATGGGGCATGACTTAACCAATCATTCATAAATTTAAGTTTAATAGAAGTAGACTCAATAGATATTTTAAATTCAGGTGAATTTTGAGTATGTCTATTTCGATGCAATAAAATAGCAAGGCGTAGGATTATCGTTAGGATAGGAGCATCTTTATTCCACGGTGCAGGTAACCTTTTAAAACGTGAGCGTGAAAATTTCTTTCTGTGTGTTTGAACGATAGTGGCTAATAAATGTTGATCTTGTCGGGAGAACCCAGCTAAATCACCATTTTCTATCACATATGCACTGTGTTTATGGTATTGGCTATGCGCAATATTACGACCAATTCCGTGCAGGCTAACGGCCCAGTCAAGAAATTGCATTATATTTTTCTTATTATCGCTTGAGCAACATGAGCTACCCAGTTGATTCAAAATATTATTAACTGTTTTGCTAATACGTTCAGAGTGTTCAATATCGGTATGGTAATGTTCAGCCAAGGTTTGAACGGTATTAGATCGAATATCACGATCATAAATTCGGCCTAATAAATCATGCACAAGGCCTTCTCTAAGCGCCCCATCTGATACGGTCATTTGATCAATATCTAATTTTTTAAATGTAGCATATAAAATAGCCACTCCCCCTAAAAAAACGGGTAGACGTTCTTCGCTTAATTCAGGAAGTTTCAGCTGATCAATATGTGTACACTGAGTGATATGTTGAACCAGTTTGTCTAAGCCCTCTTGGGTAATACCGTTATTACTCCATTTTGATGCAGTGATTACTTTATGGATGCAACGGATACTGCCAGAGGCCCCAATCGCCTCATCCCATCGACGACTATTAAAGGCTCTTTGATGGGAGGCTAGTTTTTGTTGGCAATAAAGGACCGCTTTCTTAAAAGATTTTTTACTAATAATACCTTTAGGAAAAAATAAATTACTGACAGTCACGCAACCCATGTGAAAACTTTCTTTGGTGTGAGCGAAATCATTTATACCAATAATATATTCAGTACTGCCTCCCCCAATATCCATTACAAAACGAGAGTCTGCGTTACTGCCTAGGCTATTTGCAACACCTTGATAAATAAGACGGGCTTCTTCAATACCCGCAATAATATCAATAGGATGCCCCAATGCTTTTTCTGCTTTTTCTAAAAACTTAAGTGAATTTTTAGCTGTTCGCAAGGTATTCGTTCCTACTATGCGTACGCTGCCTACAGGGAAATTTTCAATACGTTGTCCAAAACGTTTAAGGCAGTCGAGCGCTCTAAGTTGTGTTTCAGCTGTCAGGTTTTTTTCATCGTCAAGACCTGACGCTAAGCGAACCATCTCTTTAAGGCGGTCTATAGTTTTTAGTTTTCCATCTACTAGTTTACATACAATCATATGAAAACTATTAGAGCCTAAATCTATTGCGGCAACGCTGGAGGGGTATTTATTTGTCACTTTAATATCCTGTTTTTTGAATTAGTCGTTTAAATTCTGATAAAATTACTGGGTTTATTCAGTAAAGCATTATCTGAGTAATTTAACTCATTTTGTAACTACTGAGTGAATTAAATAGCAATAAGATTTTTCTCTTAAGCCCTCTCTTGCTGGAGAGGGTTGGGTGAGGAGGAATCAAATAAGTTTTTTTCAATATTCCTTAATGCTCTATATATTAAAAAATATAGAGCATAAGGAAAAAAGAAACTATTTAAACTTCTCCTCTCCCCAACCCTCTCCAGCAGGAGAGGGCTTAAGAGCAATTGCAATTATGCTGAGTAATTTAACTCATTTTTTACTTTTCGTTAAGTCTTTAGTTGCTATGAATGCATTATCTATCAAAAATTTAAAAAAAACCTATAAAAATGGATTTACCGCTTTAAAAGGAATAGATCTCGAAGTTGAAAGTGGTGACTTTTTTGCCCTATTAGGCCCCAATGGGGCAGGTAAATCGACAGCTATAGGGATTATTAGCTCTTTAGTAAATAAATCCAGTGGTTCTGTGAGTATTTTTGGACATGACCTAGCAAAAGAAACTGCAAAAGCCAAAGCCTGCATAGGTTTAGTACCTCAAGAAATAAATTTCAATCAATTTGAAACAGTTAAAAATATCGTGCTCAACCAGGCTGGATATTATGGTATGCCAAGAAAACAAGCCTTAATAAACACCGAAAAATGTCTTAAACAAGTGTCTCTTTGGGATAAAAGAGATTCTGTTTCACGACGCTTATCGGGTGGAATGAAACGTCGAGTGATGATTGCTCGTGCATTGGTTCATTCTCCCAAATTGTTGATTTTAGATGAACCCACCGCAGGTGTGGATATTGAAATTAGGCGCTCTATGTGGAAAATGATGGAGCAAGTTAATAAACAAGGCACAACAATAATTTTAACAACACACTATTTAGAAGAGGCTGAAAGCCTATGTCGTAATATTGCGATTATTAATAAGGGTGTTATTGTCGAAAAATCGGGTATGAGTGATTTACTTTCTCGAGTTAATAAAGATTTTTTTGTGCTCGATTTAGCGCGGCCTATTGCTAAAATCCCACTTATTAATGGGTATGAATTTGAACTTGCAGATAACAAGTCTCTACACGTTACAGTCCCTAAAGGTAAAAACCTCAATGTGTTATTCCAGAAGTTATCAGACAATAATATTGATGTGCTAAGTTTAAAAAATAAGACCAATCGCCTCGAACAAATATTTATGGATTTAGTCAATGAATAATTTTATTGCTTTTCAAACAGTTATTAGCAAAGAAGTATACCGTTTTGTTAGGATTTGGCCGCAAACATTACTTCCACCTGCAATAACCACCGCGCTTTATTTTTTAATTTTTGGAAAGCTAATTGGAGATCGAATCGGGAGTATTAGTGGTGTAAGTTATATGGAATATATCGTTCCAGGCATTATTTTAATGGCAGTGATTAGTCATTCCTATGCCAACGTTGTGTCTTCGTTTTACTCAGCTAAGTTTCAGCACAACATTGAAGAACTATTAGTTGCCCCCATACCTAACTGGGTTATTTTATTTGGTTATGTAGGTGGAGGAGTAGCACGAGGCTTATTGGTAGGGATTGTTGTTACCTGCATTTCTTTATTATTTGCTGATATTACGGTTAATAACCTAGCGGTTACCATTGCAGTCTATTTTTTAACAGCCACGGTTTTTGCTTTGGCTGGGTTTATCAATGCCGTGTTTGCTGATAGTTTTGATGACATTTCAATCATTCCCAATTTTGTATTAACCCCATTAAGTTATTTAGGTGGGGTTTTTTACTCAGTATCCATGCTACCTGATATTTGGCAAACCATTTCATTGGCAAATCCTATTTTATATATGATTAATGCCTTTAGGTATGGTCTGATAGGGGTAAGTGATGTAGATATTCAGATTGCTTTTATGATGACAGGAGGATTTATTTTATTTTTAACACTTTTAAGTCTCTTGTTACTACATAAAGGTATAGGGATAAAAAATTAACAAAAAGTAGGGGGCCTATTGGCCGCGATTACTGTTAATTTTGATCTGGTTCCACACGTGGCCAATAGGCCCTCTCCTACCAAAGCTATTAAGTTAAGAATTGGCAACGAAGTGAAATTAAGGTTTTACAGCCACCCCTTGATTAGGCTTCGCTTCATCAAGGCTATATCCTTTTTTTAGGCATAACGCCTTACATCACAAAACATTGTGATTCAGCGTATTGCTCAGCTTCCTTAAGACGAGTTCTTAAGTCTTTAGAATGCTCAGGGTCACGAAACACAGCTCCACTTTCCCCTGGGGTTTTCTTTAAATAAGAAAATGTTCTAGCACTTTCATACTCCTCAAAGGTTAATTTCTCAGCAATTTTATCAATTTTACACCCACAAGCATATTGATTGATATACGCTTTACTACCTCCTAAACCGCCATGTTTAGCAATACAATTAAATACATATTCAACTCGGTCACGGGTAGGGTAGTAGTGTCTCTGTACAGCTTCGATTGAATTATCAGGGGTAGTAGCACAGCCAGTAATAAAAATAGATAAGCCAATTGATAAAATTATTTTTTTGTTCATGTATTTAATTTATTCCAATTTTAAAAGTTGGAGGGGCTTCGCAGTCGCGATTTCAATGTATAGAACCACAGAAAAAACACTTCCAACAAGAAAGAATATTTGATTTTACACGTGTTAGAAAAAAAAGTGATATTTTTAGATAGTAACGCTCCCCCCTCCCTTAAAAGTACATGATTTTATGGAATAACTCACCAACCTAAAAGTATAATGCCCCAACAAATTCAGACAACAAGAGCCAGACATCTTATTCCGATTTAGGAACGCGCACGGAATAACTTGAGCAACTGGCGCAGGATTTTTGTTCGTATTCAACTAACACATGGATGTGTGTAGGTAGAGTAATGCAGGAGCAATTACCGAGGCGTATAAATAAGCGCATAGCAAGCTACGCAACTATTTATACAACGCGGAAGACGGACAAAAAGACAAGTTAGTTGCTCAAGTTATTTCGTGCACGTTCCTTAGTTAATATTCCCAAAAAACTGGAGCGGAATAATGAGCAAAAAAGAACCACCTATCGTGCTGAATTTAAAAGCAGATTAGTACTGGAAGTGCTAAAGAATGACAAACCCGTGGCAGAAATTGCGAGTGCCAACAACATTACCCCAAAGAATCTACAGAACTGGAAAAAGATCTTTTTGGAAAGTGCAGAAATAGCCATGGAGCCGTGAAAGAGTATAAAGAAGAGCTATCGGCAGCCCAAGAAAAAATGAAATGCTAACCAAAATTGTGGGAAAAATGACAGTAGAGAAGGAGTGGCTTGAAAAAAAAGCTAAAAAGCTTGGACTTAGGGACTTGCAAGTAATGAATATACCCATATTGCGTAGGATTTTTGTTTCTGCTTGGATTCTCTCAAGAGGCGCATAGTCATTCTATGCAACGATTGAGAGAATTCAAGCAGGAGCAAAAAGACAAGCAAGGTGGGTATATTCATTGCTTGTAAGTTCCTTATCTAACAAGAAACAATTAATTGAGCCCAAGCCTAACAACCTATCCTTAAAGCGAGATTACATACGAAACGATTGAAAGAGAAAGGCATTATTATTTCTATGGATGGAAAAGGCAGAGCGACCGATAACATTTATATTGAACGGTTCTGGCGAAGTGCAAAATGTGAACGGATTTATCTGAATGAATACCATTCAATAGCGTCCTTGCAAGAAGACATTAATGAGTATATTGATTTTTATAACCATAGACGCTTTCATGAAACATTGGATTATAAAAAGCCAAAATCATAACAAATATCTGACTTTTTATTTTGTTAGAATATTTATGCACTACTACCTAGTAAAACCTGACAGTCACTTATGAGAATAAGGCTGAATTAAAGGCTGATTTAGTCAAGCCCTTGGTCTATGACAACCTTACCCGAAGGCATGGTAGCTTGAAAAAAGAATTAAAGGTGAGAACTCCCTTTGAAACTATACAATGTTGATATAGAATAAAACTAGGAATTTTTAGAAAATCCCCCGATATGTTTCGAGCTGAACTTTTAAAAAGTCATGGTACAACGTAGTGAAATTTCACAAGTATCGACAGTTTAAACGTAATGCTAAAGTTGCATATGATGATGGCGTTGTTTTATTTGATTGTCATCATCGTGGTTTCTCAATAGAGTGTGCTCAATATTTTGCTTATGAACCTGAATGACAAAGAGGAAAAAATATCCTCACATTTATCTACACAAATCGTCAAAAACAGAAGCTATAAAATATAGCGGTTATTATTCAGTTAGTACATTAATGGATGATTTTCTTATAAATCAAACTATTGTCATAATGAATAGTAGTCTATTAAGTCCCCGGAAATTAAGTGATAGTTGGTGTGAAAAATGAAATACAGTGTAAAAAAATTAACTGAAGATTTTATTTTTGAAGAAATCGAACGTGTCAGGATACAGTTTGTAGATGGTCTGAGCTATACACTGGAAAGTGCTAAAATTGCATTTGATGAAAAAGCTACGGACCCTTTGGATATTTATATCGAATATGATTTCCAGCAAAAAGAACAGGAAGATGCTGTTTATGGGTTTAATTTAGCAGAAGAAATTGGCAACAACTTTGGGCTTACGGGAGAGATGTCTCATTCATCTGAACAGCTCTTGGGGATTGGCAAAAGCCTTAGGGAATTGGCAGATGAGATTGATAAGCGATATGATCCAGAGCCAAGCAAAACACTCGCGGATATTCAAGATAAAGTCGATAAGGAAAATACGGAGTTTGCTGAAAATGTTAATCGCTCATACCGTGATGTATTAAAAGATGCGCAAGCAAAGGATGAGGCTTTACGACAACAGCGGTCATTAGTTGGTGTAACCAGTTCTTTAATACAAAAGACAATAAAAGATGTATTTAAGAATCTTAAATAACTTAAATGTAAGGTATATTTATTAGAATAATTCTATATTATCACCTAATTCACTGCTTTGTTCCGAAACTTCAGTTGCTAAACTTTCGGTAAAGGCGTTGTAAAGTGCCTCTTGTTTTTCAAGTGTTGTATTGATGTTATTTCTAATAAATGACAAAGCTTGACGTATTTCAAGACCTGCATCCATTTCTTGCATAACATTTTCTAGTGCTGTATCTATACGATTTAGAAGATAAGCTTCCTGATCCTCTTCTAGGCCCATACCTAATAAGTCATTGTTTAATTCTTGGGTTAAAGCATTCATGATGTTAGTACTTTCTGATCTGTTTGTTACAATTGTTGAACCCAAATAATATAGGCTATTACGAATTTTGGTGAATGCATCAAATAAATGAGTGCTTTGTTGAATAAGCGCTTCCTGGGTGATTAAAGTGTTAATCTTGGTGTTTGTTGAGGAGAGCAGTAAGGGTAAAAGATCCTTTATTCTGCCATAACGATCCATATCATCAAGTGGCATATTTTTAACCAGTAAGCTCACTTTAGGGTAATTAATAATAGTTCTATTACCAAAATCTAAAAAACGTGATTCTTTGTCACACATTTCAATCAGTTCTTTTTCTAAGGGACTAATCGTTGTGTTTTCTGATGAATACCAAAGTAAGTGGTCTTGCTCAATAATCATAGCGCAACACTCAATGGATAATTGATCTGTACTTTCTAATAAGCCTTGAGCTAAATCATTGATGGAATGATACGCATGACTTTTTTCTAAAAAACGGATAGCTAATGCTAATTCGCCAGCGCCTGATAATGCAGCCATCGCATTTTCCGTTGCTAATTCATATTGCTTACGGAGCTCTTCTCTTTCGGCATGGTATTTAACAAGAATATTGACACGGACTAACAGGTTTTCTTTTTCAAAGGGTTTAATTAAATAATCATCAGCTCCTACCTCATACCCTTGCATACGCTCTTGTAATGAACTGTGAGAAGATAAAAAGATAATAGGAATTTTTTTAGTTTTTTCTATCTGTCGTAAGCGAATGCAAGTTTCATAACCGTTAATCCCTGGCATTTCCACATCAAGAAGAATGATATCAGGGGGACTGTTAATTGCCTCTTCAATACCCGATTCACCATCAAATGCAGAACGAACGGTTAAAGCGTCTGAACCGAGAGACTTAGTAATGACTTTGTGGATGAACTTATCATCGTCAATCGCTAGCACTGTTATTTTGTGAGACATGACTTGAATTTCTACAATGTATTAATTAATAACTATTATTGATTCTAGTTGATTAATTGAAAAACAATAGCTTTTATCTGGATAATTATGATTATTAGCATAGATCCTGATAAAGACTTAATACTGGATGTTCCCGTTTTTTGTGAAATACTAGTGTCCACGCGCCTGCGTCATTTATTTGAGTAAGAAATGCCGCTGTTATTCTTGATGCTCTACGCTAGCGCGTATCAAATAGGCTCCCACGCAGCGCGTAGAAGCCAGATGTTGGCCATCGCTCTCTAGTTTTTAGTGTTTTCTGAATTCAAGTCAAAAAAATGGGAAGATTAAGGAATGAGCACGGAATAACTTGAGCAACTGGCGTAGGATTTTTGTTCGTATTCAACTAACACATGGATGTGTGTAGGTAGAGTAATGCAGGAGCAATTACCGAGGCGTATAAATAAGCGCATAGCAAGCTACGCAACTATTTATACAACGCGGAAGACGGACAAAAAGGCAAGTTAGTTGCTCAAGTTATTTCGTGCACGTTCCTAAGTAATAGAGAATTTATTTTAATTAACTAGAAATATATTTCCAGCTTAACGTTTCATTGGCTTTAAGAGGGGTAATGGTTTGCCCTGCCACTTGATAATTGGCAGGTACAGTCCATTGTTGTTTGTGTAGAGTGATAGATTGAGTATTTCTAGGTAATCGATAAAAATCAGCTCCAAAAAAACTAGCAAAACCTTCCAGCTTATCTAAGGCATCCACTGCTTCAAAAGCTTCGGTATAAAGTTCTATTGCGCCATAAGCACTATAACAACCAGCACAGCCACAACTATTTTCTTTAGCGCCTGTTAAGTGTGGGGCACTGTCTGTGCCTAAGAAAAATTTAGGGTTTCCACTAGTGGCGGACTGAACTAATGCTTGACGGTGATGTTCACGTTTAATAATAGGCAAGCAATAATAGTGAGGTTTAATGCCGCCTGCAAAAATAGCATTACGATTAAATAATAAATGTTGAGGGGTGATGGTTGCAGCCACTTTATCTGATGCCGATAAAACAAAATCAACCGCCTCTTTTGTCGTGATATGTTCTACTACAATGCGCAAATCAGGAAAGTTTTTAACAATATCTGCAAGGCTTGAATCTACAAACTCTTTTTCACGATCGAAAATATCACTTTCTGGATGAGTGACTTCACCATGAATTAATAGGGGTAAATCAACTTCCTCCATTGTTTTAAGTAATGGGTAGATAGCTTTCAAATCACTTACGCCAGAATCTGAGTTGGTTGTTGCCCCAGCAGGATATAATTTAATGGCATGGACATGTTCGGCGTTTGCTGCTTTTTTTATTTCATCAGCGCTTAATGCGCTGGTTAAATATAGCGTCATTAATGGGTTGAAATTTGACCCCTTTGGCAAAGCAGCAATGATTTCGGCTCTGTAATCAAGTGCTTGATCGACTGTTAAAATGGGTGGGTTAAGGTTCGGCATGATAATCGCACGGGCGAACTGTTTGGCCGTATGAGCAATTACTGTCTTTAAAATAGCTCCGCGTCTTACATGTAAGTGCCAGTCATCTGGTTGAATTAGAGTTAATTTGTTCATTGTTTAAGTGTTTTCTATTAGAATATATCGGTTATTCTATAGAAAGTGCTTGAAAAAATGAATTCGAGTCCTCATTTATAGATATATTTTATTTTTTTGGAGTGGCTTGTGCCTATATACGAATACAAATGTCAGGCTTGTGGAGACGAGCATGAAGCTTTGCAGAAAATGAGTGCAGAGCCTTTAGTTACTTGTCCTGCATGTAGTGAGCCTGAATTAAAGAAAAAAATTTCTGCAACGGGTTTTAGATTAAAAGGTAACGGCTGGTACGAGACAGATTTTAAAAGTGGCTCAAAGAAAAGTGGGGCAGAGGCATCCACTAAATCAAGTGATGGAGGTTGATCCAGCGGTGGTTGTGGTCATAACCATTAATACCTGTATATTGTAGGGTGGATTTTAGTCCGCTTAATAAACTTTAACAAACAAGTTTCAATTTTTAAGTAGAGAATTAATATGCGTACGCACAAGTGCGGAGAAGTAACAAAAAAACATTTAGGTGAAACCGTTGCATTATGTGGATGGGTTCATCGTCGAAGGGATCACGGTGGGGTTATCTTTATTGATTTAAGGGATCGTGAAGGTTTGGTGCAGGTGGTGTTTAATCCAGAAGCTGCTGAAACTTTTGCAACCGCTGAAAGCGTGCGTAGTGAGTATGTTTTAAGAGTAGAGGGTGTGGTTAGAGACCGTTTAGAGGGCACGGTTAACCCTAATATGAAAACGGGTGAAATTGAAGTAATCGTTAGTCATATTGAGGTGTTGAATGAGTCTGAAACACCACCATTCCCAATCGAAAGTGATATTGCAGTGAACGAAGAAATGCGTTTGCGTTACCGTTATATTGATTTACGTCGGACAGAAATGCAAAAAAATATGCGCGTACGTCGTGATGTGACACGTAATTTGCGTAATTTTTTAGATGATGAAGATTTTTTTGAAATTGAAACGCCTATTTTAACGAAAGCAACACCAGAAGGTGCGCGTGACTATATTGTCCCTAGTCGTACTCATGAAAATGCTTTTTTTGCTTTACCTCAATCACCTCAACTGTATAAACAGTTATTAATGATTGCAGGGATGGATAAGTATTATCAAATCGTGCGTTGTTTCCGTGATGAAGATTTACGTGCCGATAGACAACCTGAATTTACTCAGGTTGATATTGAAACATCGTTCATGAATGAAGATAAAATCATGGAGACGATGGAGAGAATGATTCGGAAATTATTTTCTGATGTGATTGATGTTGATTTAGGCGATCAATTCCCTGTCATGACGTATGCAGAAGCCATGCGATTATATGGATCTGATAAGCCTGATTTGCGTATTTCATTACAGTTTGTTGATATTGCAGACGATATGAAAGATGTAGACTTTAAGGTCTTCTCTGGCCCTGCTAACGATCCTAATGGTCGAGTAGTTGCCTTAAGAATTCCAGGTGGATCTGATTTAAGCCGTAAAGAGATTGATGGTTTAACTAAATTTGTTAGTATTTATGGGGCAAGAGGTTTAGCTTACATTAAAGTTAATAACCGAGATATACAAGCAAATGAAGACGACACTATCGAAGGTCTTCAGTCTCCTATTGTTAAATTTGCTCCTCTAGAGGTTTGGGAAAGCGTATTAACTAAAACCGGTGCTCAAACAGGTGATTTAATTTTCTTTGGCGCGGATAAAACTAATATTGTTAACGAAGCCATTGGCGCATTAAGAGTTAAAGTGGGGCATGACCGTGGACTGGCTGAAGGTGATTGGAAACCTTTATGGTTGATAGATTTTCCTATGTTTGACTGGGATGATAAAAACCAGCGCTGGAATGCCATTCATCACCCATTCACTGCACCTAGCTGTTCAGTTGAAGAATTACAAGCCAATCCTGGTGAGGCTTTATCACGTGCTTACGATTTAATCTTAAACGGTTGTGAAGTAGGTGGTGGTTCTATTCGTATCAATAAAACCGATATGCAATCTAAAGTATTTAATATTTTAGGCATTGGTGAAGAAGAGGCTCAAGATAAATTTGGCTTCTTGCTTGAAGCATTGAAATATGGCTGTCCTCCTCATGGTGGTGTGGCTTTCGGTTTAGACCGATTAGTGATGTTAATGACAGGTTCTGATTCAATCAGAGATGTTATCGCCTTTCCTAAAACACAAACAGCAGCCTGTCCATTAATGGATTCACCTGCTATGGTCAGTGATGAGCAGTTGCGTGAATTAGGTATTAAATTACGTCAGCCTGCTGGAAAGAAAGAAGAACAGGCTTAATTAAGCCTTTGTTCTAGTTCCCATGGGCTCCGTGGGAACTCATACCTGAACGCGCTGCGTTCTAATTTGTGACGCAGCGCGTCATTCACCTGCATTCCCACGCAGCGCGTGAGAACGAGACGATTTATTATGACTGCGACTTCACTACCCATCCAAAATTACGCATTACTTGATGATGAAGAGTGCGATGCTCGTATTATTGCTGCTAAAGCAACGCTTGGTAAGCGCTGTATTGTTCTAGGTCATCATTATCAGCGTAATGAAGTATTTAAACATGCTGATATTACAGGGGATTCACTAAAATTATCGCGTGAAGCGGCAGAATCAGAAGCAGAGTATATTGTTTTTTGTGGGGTGCACTTTATGGCAGAAGTGGCAGATATCCTTTCTCGTCCTGAACAAATTGCGATATTGCCAGATTTAGCCGCTGGTTGCTCTATGGCAGATATGGCCAATGCTAACAATGTTGAAAAATGTTGGGCTGAATTATCACAAGTGATTGATGCTGACAATACAGTAACACCTGTTACTTATATTAACTCTGCTGCTGATTTAAAAGCTTTTTGTGGTAAACATGAGGGGATTGTCTGTACCTCATCTAATGCACAAAAAGTATTAGAATGGAGTTTTTCGAAACGTGAAAAAATCTTATTCTTTCCTGATCAGCATTTAGGTAGAACTACTGGGTTTTTAATGGGCATTCCATTAGAAGAAATTGTCGTTTGGCAGTTTGGTAAACCTAATGGTGGATTAACAGAGCAACAAATTAAACAGGCTAAAATTATCTTATGGAATGGTTTTTGCTCTGTACATCAAGTTTTTCAACCTGAATATATTGATGAATTTAAAGCGAAATATCCTGAAACTAAAGTGATTGCGCATCCTGAAGCTTGCTTTGAAGTTTGTCAAAAAGCAGATTATATTGGTTCGACCGAAAATATTCTTAAAGTAGTCAGAGAAGCAGAGCCTAATACACGCTGGTTAGTGGCAACAGAGCTTAATCTGGTTAATCGCTTACATGAAGAGTGTAAAGATCAAGGTAAGAATGTACATTTTATGTCAGCAACTTTAAGCATGTGTTCTACTATGTTTAGAACAGACCCTCAGCATTTAGCATGGGTGTTAGAAAATTTAGCTGAAGGACATGTGGTTAATCAAATTACAGTTGAAGCTGAAGAAGCCAAATTAGCTAAGAAAGCATTAGATAATATGTTGTTGGTTAGCTAACTATTCCTCTTGTATTGTATTGTAGGGCTATTTGTCCTGCACTACAGCTATAAATAGTTTTTTTATTGTATCCCCCCTTAATACCTCTCAACTAGATGTTTGTGTACTGAAGTTTCAGCAGTACTAA
>CAZMQH010000039.1:0-14089 GCA_964568245.1 uncultured Methylomarinum sp. | reverse complement strand
TCAAGAAAGGCTTAAACAGCTACATCAAGAGTTTCATCCTAGAGGCTAGGAGGCTAGAAAACTTACTCGACAACTGCGCCTGCGTTGTTCTATCTACGTGCATCCTTGTACTAGTGTGGAAAAGCCCATTTGGCCAGTTTCTATTCTCGGACAGCCTTTTAGTGAGGGCTGTATCCATTCTATGAAGTCAATATGTTATATTGGCTGCATATAAAATCATGACCAAGTGAGGATTTAGTTTAAATGGCACAAAAAATTCATCCTACAGCCTATGTAGCTCCATCAGCTATTTTAGGCGAAAATGTTATCTTAGGAGCTTTTGCTGTTGTTGAAGACAATGTGGAGTTAGGTGCAGACTGTCAATTAGGCGCACATGCGGTGGTATTACCTTATGTAAAAATGGGAGTAGGTAATGTTTTGCATCCTCATGCTGTTTTAGGAGACTTGCCTCAAGATACTAGTTTTAAAGCTGAAACGGTTTCTTGGTTGAAAATAGGCGATAACAATGTTTTTAGAGAAGGCTTTACGGCGCACCGGTCAGCTGTTGAAAATGCTGTTACTACCATTGGCTCTGATTGTTTTTTTATGAACAATAGTCATGTAGCTCATGATTGTATTGTGGGTAATAAAACTATTTTTGCTAATAATGTCGCTATCGGCGGCTTTGTTGAAGTGGGAGAAAGTGTTTTTATTGGCGGAGCGACTGTGGTTCATCAGTTTTGTCGGGTAGGAGCCTATGCTATTGTGCAAGGGGCGTTAGGGATTAGTAAAGATGTCATTCCTTATATGCTAATTGGAGGTAGTCCTATAAAGCATTATCGATTAAATTCAGTTGGGCTAAGGCGAGCTGGAATTAAAGGCGATGATTACAAAGTGTTATCTTCAGCTTTTCGATTGTTACGTCATAAACAGTCATTAGATGAGCTGTCGAAAACAAAAGAATTAAGCTACCTTCAACAATGGTTGGCGGCAGAATCTAAAAGAGGCTCGCATGGTTTTATTGAACTTTCTTAAAGCTATAAAAATGACATGAGTATGGAACAGAAAATTATTTACACATTAGATTTTGATGGTGTTATCTGTGATAGTGCCTTAGAAACAGGCATATCAGCTTGGAAAACGGCCTCAAAAATATGGGATGACTTTCCTTCAACTCTACCAACAACTGAACAATCTGCTCAATTTCGCCAAGCACGGCCTATAATGGGAACTGGCTATGAAGCAATCTTAATTGCTAGATTATTACATGATGGTGAAACAGTTGAAGAGATTATGTCTGATTATCAAGCTAAAATCCAAAAAATAATTGCAGATTCAGCTTTAACTGTAGCAGGCTTGAAAAAGGTATTCAGTGAAACACGAGATCAATGGATTAAAGAAGACCTTGATAACTGGGTGGAAAAGAACCCTTTATTCCCTGGGATTAACGAAAAATTACGAAGTTTATCTAAACAAGGGCTTTGGTACATTATAACGACTAAGCAAGAACGTTTTGTTAAGCAAATTTTAAAGGCTAATCAGATAGAGTTAGCTGCTGAGTGTATTTTTGGCCTTGATAGAAATATGTCCAAAGAAGATGTACTTATCGATTTGCTTGCCAAGCATCCAGAGCAAAAAATTTACTTTATAGAAGATATGCTACCTGCTTTATTAAAGGTAATGAACAATAATAAGCTGAAAACAGTAAAATTGTTTTTAGCTTTATGGGGATTTAATACAGTTCAAGATAAAATGGATGCGGAAGCATTGCCTATTGAATTAATTGAGAGCCCTGAACAGTATTGTTAAGAAACCTATGCTGCTAGTGTAGCCTTGGTGTAGCGCTAACTTATCTTACGATAATAATTGCTAGGCGTTAAAATAGTATTCTCTGCTGGTTTGCTATTATCAGTTTCAGGATAATCCTGAGTGTAATGCAGGCCTCTACTTTCTTTGCGTGACTGGGCGCTGCGAATAATGAGTTCTGCAACAATAACTAAATTCCGTAACTCCAGCAAATCACTCGTGACTCTGAATGTACCGTAATATTCAGCAATATCTTCTTTTAACAATTCGAGTCTACGCATGGCGCGACTTAAACGTTTGTTCGTGCGCACGATACCCACATAGTCCCACATAAAACGACGTAATTCGTCCCAATCGTGGGAAACAACAATTTCTTCATCTGAATCAATTACTTGGGATTCATCCCACTCAGGTAGTGACTGAGGAGGGGAGGATTGAGGAAGCGCTTTTAGAATTTCATCTGCGGCTCGCTCGGCAAAAACCAGACACTCCAGCAAAGAGTTGCTGGCCATTCTATTGGCACCGTGCAACCCTGTGCAGGCAACTTCACCTATAGCATATAAACCTTGAATATCAGTGCGAGCATTAAGATCAGTTATCACACCTCCGCAGGTGTAATGTGCAGCAGGGACGACAGGAATAGGTTGCTTAGTAATATCAATATCTAAAGACAGACATTGTTTATAAATAGTGGGAAAATGCTGACGAATAAAATCGGCAGGTTGGTGGCTAATATCAAGATAAACGCACTCAATACCGTGCTTTTTAATTTCATTATCAATGGCGCGAGCTACAATATCACGAGGGGCCAGTTCTCTTTTTTCGTGATAGTGCTGCATAAATTCAGAACCGTCAGGCAGAACCAATTTACCGCCTTCACCGCGAACAGCTTCACTAATTAAGAAGGAGCGTTCTTTTGGGTGATACAAACAGGTTGGGTGAAATTGCATGAATTCCATATTCCCAATACGACACCCCGCACGCCAGGCAAGTGCAATTCCATCACCTGTTGATATTTGAGGGTTGGTTGAATAGAGGTAAACTTTATTTGCCCCGCCTGTTGCTAAAATAACAATTTTGGCGGCAATTGACTTAACTTTATTAGTTAAAGTGTTGAGTACATAGGCCCCAATGATTTTTTGAACAAATTGTTTGTTTTTGTGATCGGTAATTAAATCAATTGCATTATGGTTTTCTAATAAAGTGATACTTGGGTGTGCTTGAGCGCGTTCAATCAGGGTTTGTGAAAGCTCTTTTCCTGTGGCATCCGCTGTATGTACAATACGCCGATGTGAATGCCCACCTTCTTGATTTAAGTGGAAGGACCTTTCTCCCGTTGCAGATTTTTTTTCTGTAAATTCAACCCCTTGTTGTTTGAGCCATTCTATATTGTTTTTTCCTTGCTCAACGGTGACTCGTACGGCTTCTGGATCGCATAAACCTGCACCTGCAATAAGGGTATCTTTGATATGTGATTCTATAGAATCATTTTTATCTAAAACAGCTGAAATCCCACCTTGCGCATGGTAAGTGCTACCTGAGTTTAAAGCGACTTTTGATAAAACAAATACTTTTGTCTGATCTGCCAGCCGAAGTGCCAAGCTAAGACCCGCACCACCACTTCCGATGATGAGCACATCGCATGAATTTGAATCAGACATATAAAAAATAAATTAGTTGTAAAAAGGCTATCATATTGCTGAATATTAACACGATGGTAATTTTTTTTGTGATAATAGAACTTATAGGATTTAATTCGGTCTACAAACTATCAAAGAAAAACGTGAAAGAACAAAAAAGTAATAATGCTGAACTGGATAAAGAATTAGTGCTGAGAGTGCAGCAAGGCGATAAATCTGCCTTTGATTTATTGGTTATAAAATATCAGCATAGGATTATTCAGTTAGTTAACCGCTATGTGAAAGATCCAAGTGAAGCTCAGGATGTTGCTCAGGAATCTTTTATAAAAGCTTATAGAGCCTTACCTAATTTTAGAGGGGACAGTGCTTTTTATACTTGGTTGTATAGGATTGCTATTAACACGGCTAAAAATTATTTGGTTTCACGAAATAGGCGATATTCGGATTATCAAGTTGATGTACAGGAGGCAGAGCAGGTAGAGAATGCTCCTCAACTTAAAGGCATGGATACACCAGAAAATTTACTAATGAATGATGAAATTGTCAGCGTTGTTGAATCTGCAATTGAGAAATTACCAGAGGATATGAAGATGGCTATTATGTTAAGAGAGTTTGAAGGCTTGAGTTATGAGGAAATATCTCAAGCAATGGAATGTCCAGTGGGTACTGTACGTTCTCGTATTTTTAGAGCAAGGGAAGCTATTGATGAAAAATTGGGTCCACTACTCAATTAGAGGCTGATATTAATGAACAAAGATATAAATCAAATGATTTCGCAGTTTTTGGATGATGAATTAGATTATGCTGAGCTGGATAGTTTGCTGGATGAAATTAAAAAGAAACCAGAGTTGAAACATAAAATCAATCGATATCAAGTAATGACTCTGGCCTTAAAGGCAGATCAAGGTATTGGGATTGGTACTGATTTCTTAGATAAAATTAATCAGCAGATTAAACAAGAACCTCATTACCTGTTGCCGAAAAAAGCAGTTAGAAAAAGGCCGGTTAGTTTTTGGCAAAAGACTTCTTTAGCTGTGGCGGCATCAATTACTTGTGTCGCTGTTATTATCTCTCAACAAGGCGATATTCAAGTTGATAGTCAAGCCCATCAAATGGTTGCGGTTGATATAAAAACAATAGAACAAACATCTGTTCAGCAAGTTGCAAATGCTCAGCAACTAACACAGCACGAGAGGTTGAAAGCCTATTTACAAGCTCATAATGATGAATTATATACACATGGGTCTTTAAACATACATCCTTTAGTGCGTACAGTAAGTTTTGGACGGACTAAATAATATGTTTTACCGAGTCTTACTGTTTTTTTGCTTATTAACGACGGTCACTTTTGCTAATGAGACTGAAGTACAAGCGCTGACATTGTTGAAAAATATGAGTCAAGCGATGAAACAGCTTGATTATCATGGAACGGTTGCTTTTTTTAAAAATGGTCGCCTTGATACTATGAAATATTTCCATACCCTTCATAATGGTCAAGGACAGGAGCGTTTGTTGTCATTAAACTCTCCCATGCGGGAGGTTATTAGAGAAGCGGGTAAAGTAAGTTGTGTTTTTAAAAAAACAAATGAAGTGGTGGTCAACGAACATCCTGTTAGCCAATCTTTTATTGTGGATTTACCTAAAGATTTTTCAACGGTAGAAAATGTTTATTCTTTTATTGAGCTAGAGGAAGAATCAGTCGCTATGTTAACTGCGCATGTGATTTCTATAGAGCCTAAAGATCAGTATCGATATAAGCGAAAAATTTGGCTGAATAAAGAGAATTTCTTACCACTGAAATCTGAAGTTTATGATCTTGCTGGTAACACAGTTGAGCAAGTGGTATTTACTGAAATACACACCAGTAGTCCAGTGCTGAGTACGGGTAGTTTTGATGATAAAGAAACGATAAGTAGTAAAAAAACAGAAAAAAAATCATTATCTATTGATCAAGCTAGAATTGAGTTGCAAAGCTTACCTTTAAACTATTATGTGGAATTCTTTACTCTGATGAAGGGCAGGGAAGGAGATCAAGCAACGGGACATATACTTTTGAGTGATGGTTTCTCAACGGTTTCAATCTATATAGAAGAAAAAGTTAAGGGCGCTCAAGAGGGGTTGCAAGTTTTTGGATCTGTTAAATCACTAACAAAAATTATAGATAAATTTCAAATAACGGTTCTGGGTGAGGTCCCTGTGAGTACTGTTCAGTTTATTGCGCAAGGCATTAAACTTAAGGAACCTTTGATTAAGAGTGATTGATTCTTTTGTGTTAAATTCTAATTATTTTGTGTAGTAGAGACAAGGCATGTCTTGTCTCTACCTTGTATTCAAGATGATTTTGGAGGATTGTTTTTTATCTCCCTAACTTCAGCCTTTTTCATTTCTGCAAAACAAACCTAACGGAAAATCTATGTTCAAAAATATAATAGGATCTTTATTTCTATTACTAATCACTGTGCCTGTTAACGCTCAGTTGCCTGATTTCACCGAAATGGTAACAGAGCATGGAGGTGCAGTTGTTAATATTAGTACGACTAAAAAAACACCAGAAATAGCTGCAAGCCTCA
The DNA here is from genome assembly GCA_964568245.1 of uncultured Methylomarinum sp. Taxonomy (GTDB): domain Bacteria; phylum Pseudomonadota; class Gammaproteobacteria; order Methylococcales; family Methylomonadaceae; genus QPIN01. Next base: position 8,094 of record CAZMQH010000039.1, on the reverse strand, counting down.
ATGGAAGGTTACGCTCTGAAGGGATTCCTCCGCAAATGGAAGAGTTGTTTAAACATTTCTTTCAGCAACCAGGTGGGAGAAGGTTTCAACCTAGAGAAGCTAAATCGTTAGGATCAGGTTTTATTATTTCTGCCGATGGTTATATTTTGACCAATCATCATGTGGTTAAAGGTGCTGATGAAATAATTGTTAAGTTAAAAGATAGGCGTCAATTAGTTGCAGAATTGATTGGGTCTGATGAAAGTAGTGATATTGCTTTGCTGAAAATTGAAGCAAGCAATTTGCCTGTTGTAAAAAAAGGATCCTCTAAGAACTTACAAGTAGGTGAGTGGGTATTAGCGATAGGCACACCTTTTGGGTTTGAGCAATCCGTTACTGCTGGTATTGTCAGTGCAAAAGGGCGAAGTTTGCCAGGGGGTAACTATGTGCCTTTTATTCAAACAGATGTGGCGATTAATCCAGGAAATTCAGGTGGCCCCCTTTTTAATATGAAGGGTGAAGTCGTGGGTATAAATTCTCAAATATACAGTCAGTCGGGTGGCTATATGGGACTTTCCTTTGCTATTCCGATGGATGTGGCGATGAATGTTGTGGAGCAACTAAAAAGTAAAGGGTCTGTTTCACGAGGTTGGTTAGGTGTGCAAATCCAAGATGTTACTAGGGAATTAGCAGAATCTTTTGGGATGGATCGACCTTATGGGGCACTGGTTGCAAGAGTGATAGAGGACAGTCCAGCTGAAAAGGCAGGGTTAAAAATTGGTGATGTTATTGTTGAGTTTGATGGTCATGCTATTGAAACATCCGGTGAACTGCCCCCAATTGTTGGAATAACCGCAATTGATGAAAAAATAAAAGTTGAATTTTTTAGAGATAAGAGAAAGAAAACCTTAAAAGTGGTTATTGGATTGTTAGCAAACGGGGCAAGCATAGCGGAAAAAGAGGACGTGGAAAAAAATCTTAACCTATTAGGTTTAGTGGTGACTGATATTTCTGAAATACATCGTAACCAGTTAGGTGTAACTGAACATGGTGTGCTTGTTCAACACGTTAAACAAGGCCCCGCTTTTGATGCAGGAGTTCAAGAGGGAGACGTTATTTTACGAATTAAGAATAATGTTGTTCGGGGAATGGCTGATTTTGATAAAATAGTCAAAAAACTCCCAACTGGTCAGTCTATTGCTATTTTAATTCAGCGTAGAGGTCGTCCGGTTTTTCTAGCATTAAGAATAGATAAATAAACTGTGGATCAAAAAAATATAAGAAATTTCTCCATTATCGCGCATATCGACCATGGAAAATCAACGTTGGCGGATCGTTTTATTCAGATTTGCGGTGGCCTAAGTGATAGAGAAATGGAGGCTCAAGTTCTTGATTCTATGGATATTGAGCGAGAACGTGGGATTACTATTAAGGCTCAGAGTGTCACCTTGGATTTTAAATCTAAAGATGGTGAAACTTATCAATTAAATTTTATTGATACACCAGGGCATGTTGATTTCTCGTATGAAGTTTCTCGATCCTTAGCGGCTTGTGAAGGTGCTTTGTTAGTTGTTGATGCGGCTCAAGGAGTTGAGGCTCAGAGTGTGGCAAACTGCTATACGGCTATTGAACAAGGACTGGAAGTTGTTCCTGTGCTGAATAAAATTGATTTGCCATCAGCAGAGCCAGAACGGGTAATAGCTGAAATTGAAGATGTTATTGGGATTGATGCAGGAGATGCACTTAAAATCAGTGCAAAAACAGGGATTGGTATTGAGGGGGTTTTAGAGCAATTAGTCGAAAAAGTCCCAGCACCTGATGGTAACCCTGATGGGCCGTTACAGGCATTAATTATTGACTCTTGGTTTGATAATTATCTAGGCGTGGTCTCATTAGTTAAAGTTGTTAACGGTAGTATTCGTAAAAAACAAAAACTAAAGGTGATGTCTACAGGGAAAAATTATTTAGCTGAAAACATAGGTGTTTATACACCTAAGCAAAAAAATACTGAGACATTAAATACCGGTGAAGTGGGTTTTATTGTTGCGGGTATTAAAGATATTTATGGCGCTCCTGTAGGCGATACCATTACCTCGGCTGATAATGGTGCAACAGAAGAATTACCTGGGTTTGAAACAATTCAACCTCGCGTATTTGCGGGATTATACCCCGTCAGTTCTGATGACTTTAATAATATGCGTGATGCATTGGATAAGTTACGTTTAAATGACGCAGCATTAAATTTTGAAGCCGAAAGCTCACAGGCTTTAGGTTTTGGTTTTCGTTGTGGTTTTTTAGGCATGTTGCATATGGAAATTGTGCAAGAGCGTTTAGAGCGTGAATACGATATTGACCTGATTACCACGGCTCCAACCGTTGTATATGAAGTGGAAACACATGCAGGTGAAATATTAATGGTTGATAATCCCGCCAATTTACCTGAGTCTGGGGCTATTTTAGAAGTTAGAGAGCCTATTATTTTAGCTAATATTTTAGTGCCGCAAGAATATCTAGGAAGTGTTATTGGCTTGTGTGTTGAAAAACGCGGTGTACAGAAAAACATGCAGTACACAGGCAGCCAAGTCTCATTAAATTATGAACTTCCCATGAGTGAAGTGGTATTGGATTTCTTTGATCGCTTAAAATCAGTGAGTCGAGGTTATGCCTCGTTTGATTATGAGTTTCAACGGTTTGAGCCAGCACCACTCGTTAAATTGGATGTATTAATTAATGGTGACAAGGTCGATGCATTATCTGTTATTGTGCATAAAGATCAAAGCCAAGGTCGAGGCCGTGGTTTAGTTGAAGTTATGAAAGATCTTATTCCTAGGCAAATGTATGAAGTTGCTATTCAGGCGGCTATTGGTTCTAAAGTGATCGCAAGGTCAACTGTTAAAGCGATGAGAAAGAATGTAACCGCTAAATGTTATGGTGGTGATATTTCCCGTAAGAAAAAACTATTACAAAAACAAAAAGCGGGTAAAAAACGGATGAAGCAAGTGGGCAATATCGAAATCCCACAAGAAGCCTTTTTAGCTGTTTTACAAGTCAATAAAGAAAAATAAGTGCAAATATAAATACCTTCCTCCTTTAACTTAAACAATAAATAATTTCATGGATTACGATTTTTCTTTTTTTCTTACTCTTGCAAGTTTGGTTACAGGTCTTATTTGGGGTGGCTATGTGTTATTCCTAAAGCTATCAAAAATTGATCCGACTACGCAAGAAGAGCCTCTGCTGGTAGAGTATGCACATTCTTTTTTTCCTATTGTTTTTATAGTCTTAATTCTAAGATCATTTATAGCTGAACCTTTTAGAATCCCATCGGGGTCGATGATGCCGACTTTATTAGTTGGAGATTTTATACTGGTTAATAAATATACTTACGGGGTGAGGTTACCTGTATTAAATACCAAGATTATTGAATTAAATTCACCTGAAAGAGGTGATATTATCGTTTTCCGTTTCCCTAAAAACCCAAAAGTTGATTATATTAAACGGGTTGTCGGATTGCCTGGGGATAAGATTGCTTACTATAAAAAAATGGTTTATGTTAATGGTAAGCTTGCGAAACAAACTTCTTTGGGGTCATATCAAGGAGTGGGGCAAGGCATTAATATGACTGGGGCAGAGCACTTTATTGAAGATTTGGCAGGAGTTGAACACAGTATATTGGTGAAGCATGGTTTACCGTCGGTTGAAGGTACATTTGTGATTCCCAAAGGCCAGTATTTTGTGATGGGTGATAATCGAGATAACAGTAATGACAGCCGCTACTGGGGAACAGTGCCAGAAGAAAATTTAGTAGGAAAAGCCTTTTTTATCTGGATGAGTTGGGATTGGGAGCATAAAGGCATAGGCTTTGACCGAATTGGAACTGTTTTAAAATAAAGTAGCTATACTTGAATGCAGATATATTATTTCAATTTAGGGACTTGCAAGTAATGAATATACCCCTATTGCGTAGGATTTTTGTTTCTGCTTGGATTATCTCAAGAGGCGCATAGTTATTCTATGCAACGATTGAGAGAATTCAAGCAGGAGCAAAAAGACAAGCAAGGTGGATATATTCATTGCTTGTAAGTTCCTTAGTTAGCATTTATTTGGAGAGATGATGACATATTCAGTCAAAAAACAACGAGGTCTGACGCTTATTACGCTAGTGTTTATTTTGGCAATATTCGGTTTTTTTGTCATGCTGGGATTGAAAATTGGCCCTATCTATTTAAACCACAGCAAAGTGGTTAATGCACTTGCTGATATTGAAGACATGCCAGATGTAAAAACCTTGACTAAACCTGAAGTCTCTGCCAGTTTATATAAGCGTTTTGATATGAATTATGTGACTAAGGTGAATAGTGATGATATTACTATTTTCAAGCAAAATAATTATCTTAAAGTAGAAATTCAATATGAGCGAGTGGAACAAATTATAGGTAATCTAAGTGTACTTGTTGAGTTTTATGAAGTTCTTGAGGTTGGGGTTGCTGAGTGATAAGAAAGCCTGAAATTCTTATTAAAAAACTAGGTTTATCTTTTGATCGACCTGAGTTGTTTGTCATGGCGCTAACGCACCGTAGTGTAGGGGCAAAAAATAATGAGCGCCTGGAATATTTAGGTGATGCTATTTTAGGTTTTGTTATTGCAGAAAAGTTATATGAAATGTTCCCAGCGGCTAGCGAAGGTGAATTAAGCCGCTTACGAGCACGACTTGTTAATCAAGGCTCATTAGCTGGTTTGGCAAGGGAACACAAGTTGGGTGATTATCTAATTCTTGGGTCTGGTGAGCTAAAAAGCGGGGGTTATAGAAGAGATTCTATTTTATCCGATGCTCTGGAAGCTATTATGGGCGCACTGTTAAAAGATCAAGGTGTGCTGAAATGTAAAGAATGGATACTTGAAATATTTACCGAAAAATTAAATGATTTAGACTTAAATAAATCTGAAAAAGACCCTAAAACGAAATTACAGGAATTGATGCAATCAAGAAAAATTGAATTGCCATTATATGAGCTTATTCAAATGACAGGTGCGGCGCATGCCCAGACATTTAGTGTTAAATGTACGACTAAGGTAGATCAGGTTGAGTCATGTGTAGCGACGGGGGAGTCTAGAAAAAAAGCTGAGCAGGGTGCTGCTGAACAAATGTTGAAATTAATTAAGAAGAAAACTAAATGAATTGTGGTTATGTTGCGTTAATAGGTCGTCCCAATGTTGGTAAATCAACATTAATGAATCATATGCTGGGGCAAAAAATAAGTATTACATCAAGAAAACCACAGACGACTCGTCATCGTATTTTAGGGATTAATACAACGGATGCAGGGCAAATTATCTATATGGATACCCCTGGTATGCATAAGGTTGAGAAAAAAGCATTAAACCGATATTTAAATAAAACCGCAGATACAACCTTATTAGGTGTAGACGTTGTTGTATGGTTGATTGATGGTTTATCTTGGCATGAATATGATGAGGTTATTTTTGGCAAACTTGAGAGGGCTGGAGTTCCTGTTATATTAGCGGCGAATAAAGTTGATAAAGTTAAAGATAAAGACAGTATTTTAACTTTTTTTGCTGAAGCCCGAAAAAGATACCCATTTCAAGAAATGTTACCTATTTCTGCATTGAAAGGGACTAATTTAGAGACGCTTGAAACTATTTTGTTGAAGCAGTTACCTGAAAACGATTTAATTTATCCAGCTGATCAAATAACAGATCGTCCTGAACGTTTTTTAGCAGCAGAAATTGTCAGAGAAAAATTAACTAGAAGGTTAGGGGATGAGTTACCTTATTCAATGACCGTTGAAATTGAACGTTATGAAGAGCAAGCTAAAATAACTAAAATTTATGCTATTGTCTGGGTGGAACGTAGCTCTCAAAAGAATATTGTTATCGGCAAGCAGGGCGAGCTACTTAAAAGTGTAGGGACTGATGCGCGGATGGATATTGAAAAATTAATTGATAAGAAAGTCTATTTGCAAATTTGGGTAAAAGTAAAGAAAGGCTGGGCTAATAGTGAGCGAGCTTTACAAAGTTTAGGTTTTGTAGACGAATAGAGTCCCGTTATAGAAATGGGTATAAGTAGGTGTCAAAAATCATCTTAAAATTTAAAATAAGCTATATGACTTGAATTCACTAGGCTTTAAAAGGTGTACCTTAGGTATGGGTCTTGCTCTTAAGCCCTCTCTTGCTGGAGAGGGTTTGGGTGAGGAGAAGTTAAAATAGATTCTTTTTTCCTTATTCTCTTTATTTTTAAAGTTATAGAGAAAAAGAATATTGAAAAAAGACTTATTGGAGCTCTCCTCACCCCACCCTCTCCAGCAAGAGAGGGCTTAAGAGCTAAACTTACGTTTTAAATTACGCTGTGTAGCTAGTTACTAGAATGTTAGAATATTTATGATCACCTACTTATATCAGCGTGAGTAATTCACTGGTCCAATTGCAACCTGCTTTTATTTTACAACATAGAAAATACCGTGAAAGTAGTTTGATTCTGGATGTTCTGACTAGAGATCACGGTATCGTGTCCATTCTTGCTAGAGGCGTGAGAAAACCCAAGTCTAAAACAGCAGGAATTCTTCTTGCTTTTACTGATCTAAAAATTTCCTATATTGATCGACATGAGTTAAAAATATTAACTTATGTTGAGCTAGGTGAAACAGCTACAAAACTGGAAAGAATCTCTTTATATTGTGGCTTTTATGTTAATGAATTAGTGGGTTACTTTTTACATAAAAATGACCCACACCCAGAAGTCTATCAACAGTACCAGCAATGTTTAGCCTTACTATCTAAAACTCAAGATACAGAACAAATATTAAGATTTTTTGAACTTAATTTAATTGAATGTATTGGTTATGGTTTTGACTTAACCCTAGATGCTAAGGAGGATGCGCCTATTAAGTCATCAAAAAAATATTATTTTGATGGTGAGTTAGGGGTGACCGAAAGTGCAACAGGCTATATAACTGGGGCAACCTTATTGTCTTTGGCGGCAAGAGGGTCTTTAAATAAACAGGAACTATATGAAGCCAAGCAATTAATGAGGCGGATTATTGATTTTCAATTACAGGGTAAAGAGCTTAAAAGTAGAGCCGTCCTAGCAAAAATAATTAAACAGTTATGAGTAAACAAAAAATATTACTGGGTGTCAATATCGATCATGTAGCCACTTTGCGTCAAGCAAGGGGAACGCATTATCCTAATCCTGTTCAAGCGGCATTAGTTGCAGAACAAGCAGGAGCAGATGGTATTACTGCACATTTACGAGAAGATCGCCGACATATTCAGGATAGAGATATTTATTTGTTGCAAGAACTTTTGCATAGTCGGTTAAATTTGGAAATGGCTGTCACAGATGAAATGATTGCCATTGCAGAAAAAGTCAAACCCGCTGCATGCTGTTTAGTCCCAGAAAAACGTGAAGAATTAACCACGGAAGGCGGCTTGGATGTTGCAGCTAGCCCCGAAAGAATGAGGACGGCTTGTCAAAAGTTAGCTGATGCGGGTATTGAAGTTTCCTTGTTTATTGATCCAGATTTTAAACAAATTGATGCATCTGTAGCAGCTGGAGCTCCAGTAATAGAATTGCATACGGGATGTTATGCTGATGCAGAAAACAGTCAAATTCAAAAGGCTGAACTGATGAGAGTTAGAAAGGCCGCTGAATATGCACATAGTGCAGGACTTCAGGTGAATGCGGGTCATGGGCTACATTTTCATAATGTAGAGGATATTTGTTATATTCCTGAAATAGTTGAATTAAATATTGGGCACTCAATTATTGCTCAAGCGGTTTTCTCTGGCTTACAGCAAACTATTATCGATTTAAAGCGTATTATGCGTCAGGCGCGAGCTGTTGTTTAGTGACTTAGAAGTCTACCAATTAACCACAGTGGGGGATCGGGAGATAAATCAGGACTGTATGGCGTATACGATGTCCCGTGATTATGCTTTATTTGTGGTTGCAGATGGCCTAGGTGGGCATAAAGTTGGTGAGAAAGCTTCTAAATATTTTTGTAAAGGAATGTTTAAGGTAGCCGCTAAATATCAGCAAACTCTTCAAAAAGGTTCAGGAGAGCAAGCAAAAAAAGTGCTGTCTGCTTGGGTAAG
>CAZMQH010000038.1:6774-14135 GCA_964568245.1 uncultured Methylomarinum sp. | reverse complement strand
TCTTATGCTTTCAGTGCAAGAGAGCTGGGTATATTATTTGTTACTGCCTCCCTTAGTACTGAAGATGTAATACCCCCATCTCTACCTAAGGTTTTACTGTAAAAAACAGCGGACTAAAGTCCGCTCTGCAGTATCCGCCACATCCTCATATTAAAAGGAGGTCTCCAATCGAGGTTCACCTAATGTTAGCCATGCATTTAAAACCGCTTTAACCGCGGTAGCAAGAGGAATAGCAAAAAACACGCCCCAGAAGCCCCAGATTCCACCAAAAAACAAAATAGCAACCACGATAGCAACAGGATGTAAATTAACGGCTTCAGAGAACAATAAAGGAACCAACACAACCCCATCCATTGCCTGAATTATTGTATACGCAATCGCCACATACATAAATTCATCGGCAAAAAATCCCCATTGCATAACAGCTACGCCCAATACGGGAAAAGTGACTAAAGTAGCCCCTACATAAGGAATCATCACAGACAATCCCATTAATACAGAAAGTAATATGGCGTAATCCAACCCCAATAAACTAAATGTTACATAGCTAACAAGTGCTAATACAAAGACTTCTACAAATTTACCTCGAATATAATTTGAAATTTGCATATCGACCTCTTTCCACACCCTCACTATTAAACTCCGATCCCTCGGCATAAACTTTAGAAACCAATCCACAATAATTTGTTTATCTTTTAAAAAGAAAAATACCATAAGTGGCACTAAAAATAAATATACTATCGCGGAAACAAGACTGACGACTGATGAAGCCGAGTTTGAAATTAATTCCTGACCATAATTTAACAATTCATCATGAAATAAAAACATAGCGCCTCTGATATTTTCTTCAGTGATAAATTGTGGATAAAGTTCAGGTAAACGCATTATTTCAACTTGCGCACTTTTCACCATCTCGGGACTTCCTTGAACTAATTGAACTGCCTGAGCTGAAGCCATTGGCATTAAAACAAATATAATCAACCCTAAACAAGTAATAAATCCTGAAAAAACAATATACACTGCAGCAAGTCGCGGCATTCTCTCTTCCAGCTTTTTCACAATACCTTGTAATAAATAAGCCAGTATGATGGAGGCAAATACAGGCATTAAAACGCCCGACAGGCTTGCAATAAGTACAAAACCGACAATTAAAATCAATGCCAAGGCAATGGCTTGAGAATTGGGCAAAACACGTCTAAAACAATCCCTAAGGAATTGAAAATTAGAAAAATCAGTTTTTGAATTCATTCTTTCTATAATCGTTATTATTTCTCTCCCATTCTACATTAATGAAGCATCTTTCGTTCCAATAAATTAAGTATGTTCTACTCAAACTCAATTAACTAAGTCAAAATCTTGTATTTATGATGACTTGATATAAACTTAAATTGTAACTATTCAGCATATTAATTAAACTCCATGACGTAGGATCCCTCTCCCCAGCTAGGGCGAGGAACGGGACGACAGTATGTATACCGATTTCAATAAGGATTAAGAGTGAACTTATTTAACAAAATCTTAGGTAAAAAAGTTGTTAACAAAGGAATTATCGCCTTGAGTTTCACCTCTGAAGGCATTGCTTTAGCAATATCTGAATATACTACTGAACAGCACGCGACATTAACCCATTGTGAATTTTTTTATACTCATAATAAATTAACAGACCTAAAACTTTTAACTGAAAAGCATCATCTATATGAATATGACTGTCACCTAGTACTGTCTGCTGATGACTATCGTTTAATATTAGTTGAAAAACCTAGTGTTAAAGATGATGAGTTAGCCGAAGCAATACTCTGGAAAATCAGTGAACTCCTTGAATTTTCTGTTGAAGATGCCGTTACTGATTTCTATGCGCTCCCCATATCCGATAGAGCGAACACGCCTCAAATGCTTGAGGTTATTGCCAGTCCATTATCAACTATTCAACCTTTAATTGATTTATGTACCCAATGTGAACTGCAACTACAAATCATTGACATTCAAGAAACCAGTTTAAGAAATTTGGCCACTTTACTTCCAGAAAATGATAGAGGTATTGCTGTTTTACACCTGCAAAACACATCAGGCCGCGTGACTATTGAAAAACAAGGCTCTATCTACTTGAATAGAAAACTTGCCATTGGTTTTGATCGGCTTGGTTTAACGGATAACTTCCTTAGCGATGAACAAATTGCTATGGAACAGGGCGGATTAGCTTTAGAAATTCAACGATCACTTGATTATGTAGAAAGTTTTTATGGTTTACCCCCAATTTCTGGCCTCGCCGTTATCCCCTTGCCACAAAACACTCAAGACCTATTAAACATTCTTAATAATAACCATGGGATTACCGCTAGAGTTATGGACTTATCCACCATTATCAATAGTAATATTTTATTAGATGATACAACCCAATCCCTTTGTGCTTCGGTTATTGGAGCGACATTAAGAAATAGTATAGAAAAAACATGATTCAACAAGTTAATTTATACAAAGGCATTTTAAAACAGAAGGAAAAACAACCTGTTTTAAAAAATTATCTCTATGGGTTACTTGCAATTATTATTATATTAACAAGCTACAGTCTATTTTTACTGGTCGACATTAATAACACCAAAAACACCATAACAACAACTAATCAGCAACTTATTGAAGCTGAGTTCGAAGTACAGCACCTACGAGTTAAATTCCCTAAAAAACCAATTAACAAGTTACTTATTCAAGAACTGTCCCACTCACAAAAAATGCTAAGTAATTTATCTCAAGTGGTTCATTTACTTAATGATAAGACATCAGACCAAACACAAGGCTTCTCACTTTATTTTTCTGCTCTTGCCAGACAAAGTATTACAGACATTTGGTTAACTACTATTTCTATAAATAGCCTAAATAACACTATATCTCTTCAAGGCAGCACTTATAAACCAGAATCAACCGCTATTTTTTTACAAAAACTGCATCATGAGAAAGTGTTTCAAGGACGTGCTTTTACAAAGTTAGTGATGAGTCAATCAGAAAAAGATGAAAACCTACTTAACTTCATCATTGATACAACAATCGAGCCCGAAGAAGACCAACAAAGCCATGATTAATTCGCTAACAGAAAAGTTTAATACACTATCAATACGTGAAAGAGTTATCTGTTTAAGCACTCTGTTGGTGGTTATTTGGGGGGCATGGGATAATTTTGTTTATCAACCTATATCAGCTGAGAAAAAACGATTGGATATAGAGTTGTCAACACTTGAAATTGAACTATCAGCTAATCAACAAGCAGGCATTCAAATAGAAGCTTTAGGTAGAATAGACCCAAATACAACTAATAGAGAATTACTCAAACAGGCTAGAAAAGACCTTATAAAACTCAAGCAACAATTAAATATTGGGGATAAAAAATTTGTTCCTGCTTATTTAATGACCACCGTTTTACAAGATATTCTTCAAAAAAATCATGGGTTAAAATTACTCCAATTAGAAACTTTACCCGTAACAACCTTGTTAGATAAAGAGCCGATAAATTCAGGAATATATCGTCACGGCCTCTCAATAACCTTATCTGGCAATTATTTCAATACCCTTAAATATTTAAAATCATTAGAATCTTTGCCTTGGCGTTTTAATTGGGGATCAATTGAATATAAAGTAATTGAATACCCTGCCGCTATAACAACTATACACATCTACACTTTAAGTTTTGAGGAGAACTGGCTTGGGCTCTAAAACATTACCCTTTTTTTTCTCTATTCTAATTTATAGTTCACTTTGTACAGCTGAACTAAGAGACCCTACAAAACCCAATTTTTATCGTGTTGAATCTATAGATCAACCAAATCAGACAGATAATTTAAAATTAAGCTCTATCTGGAGTTCTGGCAGCTCCAAACGAGTAACCATCAACGGCATTGTGGCTAAACAAGGGGATGTGATTTTATCTGATATTAGAATTATTAAAATTTATAATAATGCAGTAAAAATATCACAAAATGGCATCACAAAAAAACTTTCAATCCTAACTCATTCCTACAAGACACAGTAAGCCTAAGCGACAACCTAATGAATAAATTAATATTACTCATAATTCCCCCTCTGTTGCTATCTTGCTCAACGATTCCTACAGCAAACAACCAAACGATTGATGAATTATTTTCAGATCCACACCCTGCTTTAATTAACACGTCTGTTACGCCCCCTGCTGCTATTAGCAATGCATTAATACCTAATTATAACCCCTCATTTTTTGCTAACAAAGTAACCAAGCAACCGACTAAATTTAACATCTCGCTGCACCAGGTCGAAGCTCGTGAGTTTTTTATGGGACTGGTGATTGATACCGACGAGAATATGCTAGTCCACCCCGAAGTGAATGGTTTAATTTCTTTAGAATTAAAAAATGTCACTATTGCTCAAGTGATGGATGCTGTTCAAAAAGTCTATGGTTATGATTATAAAAAAACAGAGATTGGCTACATTGTTTACCCCTCAACATTACGCACTAAAATATTTAAAATCAACCGACTTGATTTAATTAGAGAAGGGCAATCTAATACTCGAGTATCCTCAGGACAACTCTCAGATAACCATTTTGCTGATGAAGGGGACCGTTCTACACCATTTAATTCTGGCCGCTCTACACAACTTAATTCAGACCGTTCTGCACCATTTAATTCTGACCGTTCTACACCACTTAATTCTGGCAGCTGGATCAATACCACATCACAAACCGACTTCTGGCATGAAATGCAGATGGCGTTAAATGCCATTACTGCAATAGATCCACAAGCAACCGTGATCGTTAACCGTCAATCAGGTATCGTTGTGGTAAGAGCTAAACCGATGCAGTTAAGAGAAGTTGAACAATTTATCAAGGCAACTCAAAACCAAATTAGTAGACAAGTCATTATTGAAGCAAAAATTATTGAGATCATTCTTAATGATAGCCACCAAGCAGGCGTTAACTGGCAAAGTATAGTACGAGAAGCTAAAAATATTGCCCCCATACTCACGGGTATTGGGGCAGTGGGTTCTGTTTTTAGCATCAGCGCCCAATGGGGGGACTTTGCCGCCGTTGTTGAATTGTTAGAAACTCAAGGTAAAACAAATATTTTATCCAGCCCTAGAATATCAACACTAAATAATCAAAAAGCGATTATAAAAGTGGGGAGTGATGAATACTTTATTACTGATATTTCATCCAATACAGTCATTAGTGGCGCTAGCACGATCACTAACCCAGACATTACTTGGACACCTTTCTTTTCAGGTATCGCATTAGATGTAACCCCACAAATTAATGATAATGATGAAATTACTCTACACATTCATCCCTCTATTACTCGCGTTGAAAATCAAATTAAAGAATTTACGATCAATGGAGAAGATGGCTCATTACCGATGGCTTTAAATACAGTAAGAGAGTCTGATAGCATTGTTAAAGCTAAAAACGGCCAAATTATTGTGATAGGCGGCTTAATGCAAGAAGTCATAAAAGAAAATAAAAAAGGGGTCGCTGGGTTATCTCAAATCCCTTTTATTGGTAATTTATTTAGAGTCAATACAGGGGAAGTCAGAAAATCGGAACTGGTGATTTTGTTAAAACCTACTATTATTAATAGTGATAGTGACTGGGACTCTTCAATGGAGACCAGCAGAAAACAACTGAAACAATTACAAAACCATCCTTTATGGAAATGACTCAATTTTCTTGTAAATTTACCCTACCCGTTCAATGTATCTTAATCATTTTGGACTAGCAGAATTTCCTTTTGGGCTAACACCCGACACGCAATTCTACTTCGACCTTCCCAGCCATAGAGAAGCATTAAACGTATTACTTATTTCCTTACACAATGGCGAAGGATTTATAAAAATAACAGGGGATGTCGGTACTGGCAAAACGATGCTTTGCCGAAAGTTACTCAACGAATTACAGCACCCTTTTGTTACTGCCTATATTCCAAATCCACATTTAACTGCAATAGGACTATACAGATCTATTGCAGATGAATTAGGTCTTCAATATAAAGACAATATTAACGAAAGTAACATTCTAAAACTAATCAATACATTCCTGCTTAAAACAGCAAGCAAGCAACAGAAAACAGTATTGATTATAGATGAAGCTCAAGCCATACCCCTAGCTACCTTAGAGGCCTTACGCCTATTAACCAACCTAGAAACAGAAAAACAAAAGTTATTACAAATCGTTCTGTTTGGCCAATCTGAACTTGATGAAATGCTGCAACAAAAATCTATTCGTCAACTAAGACAACGCATCTGCTTTAGCTATACATTACAAAAATTAACGAAAGCTGATATACCCGCTTACATTGCTCACCGTATTTTTATTGTAAATAAATATCAGCCAAGCATTTTCACCAAAACAGCAATGAATGCCTTACATTTCTATAGTAAGGGAACACCTCGATTAATTAATATTCTGGCTCATAAAGCTCTATTATCCGCTTACGGCTCAGGCATAAGAACCATAGGCTTTAAACAAATTGAACTGGCGGCAAAAGACACTGACGACACCTGCAACCGTCGACATCCCCTAGAATATCGAAAACAACTGATAATCGCTGTATTACTGGGTTTATGTACTTTAGCTATTAGCCAAATAGAGGCGGCTTCATGAGTTTATTAAATCAAGTTTTACAAGATTTGGAAAAAAGAGATGAACAAAATATAGAAGAACAACACCAATTAAATAATATTAAAGCCACGCCAGCACTTCACTCAAAATCATACACTTTGATTTTTACTATCATTATTGTTGCACTTGCTATTATCGCTATTACATTCAGTTTTAAGCAAAAAAACAACCTATCTAAACCTATACTAACACTCCCCATTGTCATTCAAGAACAAGCAACAACTATCCCATTAAAACCAGCTAAAATCCCATTAGCTACTCAAGAAAAAGCTAAGTCGATTATCAAAGACAAGATAGACAATAAAGTAAAAACCACTCAAAAACCGACAAAACAGAAAATAGCAACAGAAAAAAATATAGAAACGCCTACTCCTGCAAAAAAAGCACAAATAAAGACTTCAAAACCATTAACTAACAAGCAGTTGGCAGAAAATTTATTTGCATCAGCTCAAAATAACAAAAACCTATCTGCCAAGCAATTAAAATTAGAACAAACGCTAAAACTTAATCTAAAACACATTAATGCAAGACTACAACTCGCAAATACCCTACTTCAACAAGGCTTAACAAAGCAGGCGAATGAGATACTAAGGCAAGGCAATTTATTATTCCCCCAAAACTTACAATTAATCAATCTTCGTAGCCAATTACTATTACAAAAAAAACAAGCTGACTCAGCTCTGGCTCTACTTCAACAAGTGGATGCAACTTATATACAAAATGAAAC
>CAZMQH010000038.1:0-6674 GCA_964568245.1 uncultured Methylomarinum sp. | reverse complement strand
CATGGACCCAAGAAAAAAAATTCGTATCGGTGATTTGCTGGTTCAAAATAAAATCATTAGCCATGAACAGCTCATGACTGCATTAGCGGAACAAAAAAAATCAGGTAGAAAATTAGGGCGGACATTAATTGACCTTAATTTTATTAGTGAGACAGATTTACTTAATTTTCTATCACGCCAATTACAAATCCCCTTTATTGATATTTCCCATTATCAAAAAGACGACAAAATTGTCAACCAACTTCCTGAAAGTCTAGCGCGGCGATTCAGAGTTATGTTGTTAGAAAATAATGAGCATGATGTTTTATTAGCCATGGCTGATCCTACGGATTTAATGGGATTAGATGAACTCACTCGAATCCTCAAAAAAAGAATCCGTCAGGTTGTGGTTAGAGAAAGCGATCTGCTTAAAGTTATTGACCAAAGCTACCGACGTACTGAAGAAATTAGCGACCTCGCTGGCCAATTACACGAAGAGCTTAGCGATAATGATTTTGACTTTAATTCACTTATCACCTCTAACGAAGTCGCTGAAGCCCCGGTTGTTAAACTATTACAATCAATTTTTGAAGATGCCGCACAAGTTAATGCTTCAGATATTCATATAGAACCTGATGAAAAAGTACTGCGTATCAGACAACGTGTTGATGGCGTATTAAATGAACACATTTTAAATGAAGTTAAAATTGCCTCAGCCTTGATCGTGCGATTAAAACTGATGTCAGGGCTGAATATTTCTGAAAAGAGATTGCCTCAAGATGGCCGTTTTAGCATCAGAGTGAAAGGTAAAATGTTAGATATAAGACTCTCAACCTTACCTGTAACTCATGGTGAATCAGTGGTCATGCGCTTACTTGATCACTCACAAGGCTTGTTAGACCTAACTAAACTAGGTATACCTGAAGACTTATTAGTCCGCTTTAAATCACATATTAGTAATCCTCATGGCCTTATTTTAGTAACAGGACCGACAGGAAGCGGTAAAACAACCACGCTTTACGCCGCATTATCTGAAGTTAATACCCCCGAAACCAAAATAATAACCGCTGAAGACCCCGTTGAATTTAGCCTACCCCGTATTAACCAATCTCAAGTCAATGAGAAAATTGGCTTGACATTTTCCAGTGTGCTTCGCTCTGCTCTACGACAAGATCCAGATATCATTCTTGTAGGTGAAATGCGTGACACAGAAACAGCAGAAATTGCTATTCGTGCCTCTATTACAGGCCATTTAGTTTTTTCAACTTTGCATACCAATGGAGCCGTTGAAACAGCCACTCGCTTATTAGACATGGGCGTTGAAGGTTATATTCTAGCGAGTGCATTACAAGTGATTATCGCGCAACGATTAGTCAGACGAATTTGTGACTACTGTGTCACTGATATTGAGATTGAAGCGGCACACCAGACGTGGCTAGAAAACGCTTTAGATACGGCTAGCCAAAACATTAATTTTAAGCAAGGGCAAGGTTGCCAGCATTGTAACCAAACTGGCTATAAAGGCAGAATTGGTGTTTATGAATTATTAGAAATGCGACATGAAACGCTTGATGCTTTACGACGTAACGATGCGGCTGCATTTACCCAAGCAGCCAAAGAAACACCTGGATTTAAACCCTTTACTGAATGTGCACTGGAACTTGTTCGCCAAGGCGTAACAACGCTAGAGGAAGTGATTCGTATTACCGGTGCAGGAAGATAAAATGCCCTCATTTCAATATAAAGCTAGAAATAGTTCAGGAAAACTAATTGAGGGAACAATTGAAGCAGAAAATACTCGATCTGTCGCCCAAGTATTAATGGCTAGGGATTTGAGTCCTATCAATATAAAAGAGCACATCATTAAAACTGACATAATGGATCAGTTTAATCAATGGCAAGCCGTTAGAAGTTTAAAGCTTGATGACATTATGTTATTTAGTCGACAAATGTACAGTTTAAGTAAGGCGGGAGTCCCTATTATTAGAGCCATTCATAGCCTAATAATTTCAACCCGAAATCAAGCGCTAGCGGATGCCCTTAAAAATATAACTAGCTCGTTAGAATCAGGACTTTCCCTAAGCCAAGCCATGGGAAAACATCCCAAAATATTCTCTAATCTGTTTATTAGTATTATAAATATCGGAGAGGCCACAGGTGGATTAGATCTGGCTTTTTTTCAGATGTCTCAATATCTAGAACGGGAAAAAGAAACTCAAAGTAGAATAAAATCTGCTTTGCGCTACCCTAGCATGGTTATAATTGCCATTAGTGTTGCCATGGCCATTATTAATGTTTATGTTATCCCAGCTTTTAAAGGTGTCTTTGACAAAATAGGTTCTGAACTGCCTTGGCAAACCAAATTACTGATGGGTGTTTCTGATTTTACCGTGGAATTTTGGCCCTATATTATAGGCAGTTTACTACTCACTTATTATGGCATTCTCAAATACATCCAAACACCTGAGGGTCATCTAAAAAAAGATCAATTACTGTTAAAAATCCCCGCAGTAGGCAGTATTATCCATCGTGCGACTATGGAACGCTTTTCACGCTCCTTTGCCATGATTCTGAGTTCAGGTGTGCCTTTAATCCAAGGTATTACTATCGTATCGAATGCCATTGGTAATGTTTATATTGGGTCTAAATTAGACATCATGCGTATTGGAATTGAAAAAGGTGACAGCATTAGCCGAATGGCAATGAGTATCGGACTATTCCCTCCCTTAGTTATACAAATGATTATGGTAGGAGAAGAAACCGGTAACATCAGTGAAATGCTATTAGAAGTTGCTGATTTTTATGAATCCGAAATTGATACTGAATTAAAAAACCTAGCCAGTGTGATCGAACCAATGTTACTGGTTGTAATAGGGTGTATGGTACTGGTGTTAGCTTTAGGGATATTTTTACCCATGTGGAATTTATCAAGCGCTATGCACTAAGCGGCGCAGCGCGCCAAAGTTGCATTCCCACGTAGCACGTGGGAACGAGATAAAAACACACTGGTTCCCACGCGCTGCGTGGTAACCAAGCTCCGGCGCGCTGCGCCAATCTACGAAAACCACTGAGTAAAAACAGGCATTAACCCCACATCCCCATCATAATTTCTAGCACTAGAATATCGCCAATACTTAGGCTCATCAACATACCCTCGCTTAACCGGATTAAAATGAATATAATCCAATTTTTGCCTAAGCACCACATCACTTTCAATCATCTGAGGATGATAGCCCTCCTCCCATAATTGATAATCTCTATCTAATTTATGTCGTTTACGAAACCAAGCCAATTGTGTTAATAAATGCTCAGCTCGGCATTCTTTTAGGTAATCAATCAACTTTCGAGCAGTGAATGATTTAAATTGCGGGAATTCTTTTGATAAATTTTCACACTGAATAATAAAATGACAATGATTTTCAAGAATCACATAACCATAAATTTTCCAATCGTTATGTTGTTGCCTATATTGTAGGGCTTCTAAAATAATATCGACAGTCTGCGGACGAGTAAACAAAGGCATCCAATTGAGTACAGTACACGTTACAAAATGGGGGGCTTTATTATCTGCTACTGAATATCGACTTCTTCCCATAACACTCTCTTTTATGATCAAGGCGCAGCGCGCCAAAACGGCATTCCCACGTAGCACGCGGGAACGAGATAAAAACACACTGGTTCCCACGCGCTGCGTGGGAACCTAGCCTCGGCGCGCTGCGCCAAACAACTCAATTAACAATAGAAACTTCAATATTCCTAGAAATATAACCCGCACTGTTATAAGCCCCGAACTCACTCAAAGCACTAATTTTATAAACAACAAGGGTATTAATACCTTCAGAAAAACTCTGGCTACTACAATCTAAAGTTACAGCAAACCCATTAATATCAGTAAAGGTCAAAGGTGATGCAGAAATCACATCACTACAAACACCCCCAGCAGAAATTCTAGCAACCGCCCAACCAATCCCAGTCCTTGCTGCTTGATATGCCCTTGCCCCTTGAATAGCAAAAGTTGATGTTGCATGCTGTACGCCACTAAGTTTAACCATATAGCCCCCGAGCAAGCTAAGTACCACTAAAATAAAAATAGCCATCACGATAGAAAACCCCGTCTGTCTATTCATGGCATATTATCCACATGGACTTGCTGGATTAACTTTGCAGACTCGCCCACATCATCCGTTAATGTGATTTCTATAGTCACTAACCCAGCTCGACTCCCTGCCCCATCATCGTAACTAAATGAGCAAGTCAAGGTATTCGCTTTAGCTTGAATTTTATAACTTAGTCCTGTAGTAGCACTGCCTATGGTATAAGCAGCATCAATAGAATTATCATAACGTCTTAGTTCTCCATTACTACAGAGATAAGTAACGGGCGTATCAACAATAAAAAAGCGTTGTTGAGGTGATGCAAAAGGAAATAATTTAGCTGAAGTTAAGACTATTTTATCAACAGTCGAAGTATTGCCCAAAGTTGCGCGGTTATCGCCATCATAAGCATTAGGGTCTATAGTTGTTCCAGTAGAAGTCGCATCAAGATTATAGATAACCACCTCACCACTAGGAATAGAACTTAAAGAACCCAATACATCAAAACTACTATCTACCCCTGTAAAATCGATAATATCCCCCAAGCCATTACTCGCCAATTTGGCTCGATAACGCCCACCATGACTTGTATGCAGTAGTTCAAGCTGGGTTCCCCCAGTAATGCGTATACTGTTTGGCAAAGCCCGCCGAATATCTCTTTGCATCCGCCTTAATGTCATTTCAGCACTATCAACTAAAGTCGTTCGCCTTTCTAAATCAATATAACTCTTAACAGGTAAAGTAATAATATTCGTAGTCATGGTTGATAATATGCCTACGATCACAATCACCATGATCAGCTCTATCAGCGTAAAGCCTTTTTCTTGTCTACTCATTAGTCATCAGCTCTATATCCGACTAAATTTAAACTGCTACCTAAGCTGGATACATTCACTGTTATTTTTTTAGCCAACACACTCCCCGTTAAAGTAACAGGGGCCGAAACAGATACGGTAACGGTATAGCTAGATAATATAGCCACTGAATTACCTAACAGGTCTTTCACCCCGTTATCATTCAATCCATCATAGTCATCAACATCATCATATAAATCACGACTCACTTCACCATCAACGCCATCAGGATCATCATAAGACTTCAATAAAACTTCTTCCAGATAAGACTCTGCAATAGCAACCGCTTGATGTTGAATAATGGGATCAGCACTATGCCTCACAGTAAGATTCATCACCGTAAAAACACCTGTTAATGCAATACTGATAACCACCATAGACAGTATTAATTCAACTAAAGTAACTCCAGACTGTAGCTGCATTCTATTTTTTACAGAGTTCAATTTAGGGTGCATAAACATAGCCTGTTTCAGCAATAACACTAATCGTTTTTGAACCTGCCACCGTTAATGTAGCATCGGATGAAACTGAACCTAATGAATTAAAGATAAATGAGGAAACCGAACTGCTTAACGTAATACCTGGTTCACTGCCTGAATAACTACTCGCACCTGTGCCTGGATGTGGAACAGATAAAGAATAAGTTGCTTCACCAGGACATGAAGTACTGCTAGAGTCACCATGTCGATTTAAGATATAACTATTAGAGGAAATTGAAACTTGTACTTTGCAGCCAGTGGCAACCGCTAGTTTTTGAGCATAGCGTACAGCATTTAGAGTGTCTGCAAAAAAAGCACGTTCAGCAAAGGTATTCTTTTCAAAAAATTTAGGGAGAGCCGTGGCAGAAAGCACACCCAGCATCACAATAACCATAATAACTTCAACTAAAGTGAAGCCTGTTTGTCTGGATTGACTCATGGTTGCTGGTTTTACACCACGCTATTAATTAAGCGCAGCGCGCTAAAGAAGCGCTCCCACGGAGCCCGTGGGAGCGAGGAATATAATACTGGTCCCCACGCGCCGCGTGGTAACCCAGCCAAGGCGCGCTGCGCCTAGCAAAAATTTTTAAGAACAATCGTTCACCGCAACGGCAACAGCTCCCGTCGTGCCATTATAAGTAACCCGGCAATTTGCTGGTATTGCTGGCGCATTGAGTGGAGTGATTGTAACAGCTGTGGCAGTTGTATAAACCACTGTAAAATCAGCTAGATCTACAGCTGTACCGATCCCAGCCAAGTTTCCCGCAGGCAAACCTGTCAATGCAGAAACAGCAACACCATTTATGGTTGCAGGGGATGTCCCGCTTGCTAGCCAAGCTGCTTTAGTTATAGCAACTGCTGATTTTACGGCTCCTCCTACACTATTAACCGTTGCTCTCCTTGCGTCGCTACCTAAATCTGCAAACTTAGGCAAAGCGGTCGCCGCTAAAATACCTAAAATCACAATCACCATAATTAATTCAATTAATGTAAAACCTTGTTGTTTTTTACCCATCATTCTTTACCATATATGAAAATACAATTTTCAACTAAACTAAAAGTTAACTTACTAATTTATTCTAGTAGATAAATCAATAATATTTAAGCTATCCACAAAAAAATATTATTACTTTTACAACCTAAGCTATTTTTACTACGAACCCATGAGTATAAGAACTTTTATTTTTTGTGATATTTGTAACCCTCAAGCGATAAGAACCATTGAGTTTCGCCGTGGCCCCAGAAAAACTGATCGTAATGGTCGACGT
>CAZMQH010000037.1:0-14713 GCA_964568245.1 uncultured Methylomarinum sp. | reverse complement strand
TGACTCAAAAGGGCTTTCCCTCGCGACGGTTTCTATTCTCGGACAGCCTCCTAGCAATAAACGGGTTTGGCATTTGTTTTTTCTAAGTATTCACTCGCGTTGATAAATAAGACATCTTCAAATTTTTTGTATTTTCTCAATATTAAAACCTAAACAGGGATACCTGTAGAGAAAAACAAATCCAATCACGGTATCAATATTATTATCTTTTAATAATTTAGTGCGAATACGTGACTTAGCACAACCACGGAATAAAACACCGTGCGGTCGTGACATTTTGATTCAACAGCTAATTTAACCGCTGATTCTTTAAATTCTGATGTATAGCGACTTGCTTTTTGTTTCTTCACTCATTTTAGGCAGACTTATTTCCTTTTAAACAAAGACTTCTCTATAGAAAAAAACGATTCAGGGCTGCATTAAGTGATGATTTTAAAAAAATGTAGCTTTTTTAAAATTGAAAATTTATATACGCTTGCCCTACCCCTGTGCGATTTAAATCACACAAGGATGGATATTATTTACTTAGTTCACTAATAAATCAGTAAAAAACAAATCTCTAAAACCATCACTATTAGAATGTTTTTCCAATGCTTTTTCAATGGCCTTTTTACTCTCAATCCTTAATGCTTCACGCTGTTCCATCGTCTGCAAATCAACTGATGAACGGCCGCTATAAAGCATAATCAACTCATGTCTTAATGCAGGCAAATGTTTTTTTATTTTTTCAATATACTCTTCACCTTCAGCCATTAATTGAACGCTGATCACTAAATATTTTCCAGGCTTTTCTAAATTAACGGTAAACTTAGGCTTCATTTCTATATATTCAATAATGGGCTCTTCAGCATCATCACCAGCGTATGCTGTATTAAAAAAAAGTAAAAAACTTAAACATAACATTAAAATTCGCATACACTTTCCTTTCTAAATTTACTATTAATTACAATTTATATGACTAAACAACCCATGGGCCCTGTAATGATTGATGTTGAGGGTTTCACGCTCTCAGCAGTAGAGAAACAGAAGATAAATCATCCCAATACAGGTGCTGTCATTTTGTTCTCTCGTAATTATAGTTCACCAGAGCAAATTGAAAAGTTAATATCTGAAATTCGTCAAGCACGTCATGGCGACATCCTTATTGCAGTCGATCAAGAAGGCGGTAGAGTGCAACGGTTTCAAACAGGGTTTACACGCCTACCACCTGCTGCCGCTTTTGCTGAACACCCTGAATTAGCTAAATCAGCTGGCTGGTTAATGGCAAGTGAGTTACTTGCTCTGGGGGTGGATTTTAGCTTTGCACCTGTCCTTGATATTGACTGCGGCATTAGTGAAATAATAGGCAATCGTTCATTCTCTCAAGACCCTTTACTAGCGACACAGTTGGCCAGTCATTTTACTAAGGGAATGAACAGTGCAGGAATGGCAGCAACAGGAAAACATTTTCCTGGCCATGGAGCTGTTGCTTTAGATTCACATTTAACTTTACCTATTGATACCCGAGATTTAAACATTATTTGCGACAAAGATATATTGCCTTTCAAGCAATTGATTGCTGAAGGCCTAGAAGCTATTATGCCCGCTCATGTTGTCTATCCTCAGGTGGATTCTCTCCCTGCTGGATTTTCAAAAAAATGGATACAAGGCATACTTCGTACTGAACTTAATTTTAATGGCGTTGTTTTCAGTGATGATTTAAGCATGGAAGGCGCTGCGTCTATTGGGAATTATAGTCAACGTGCTAAACTTGCCCTTGACGCTGGTTGCGATATGGTTTTAGTTTGTAATAACTCAACAGCTGCAGAGGAGGTTTTATCTAGCATACCAATTAGCCAAAATATCATAAGAGAACAACGACTAACGACTATGATAGGAAAACCACAGTTTTCTCGGAAACAATTAATACAATCAGATAAATGGCTAACCATTTCAAAAAAAATTAGCACCCTATCTCAATCTTATGCTTAACGAAATATTAAATATTCAAAAAACAGCCGACCTTCTTTACTCTGAATCAGAAATTGAGGCAGCCATCAGCAAGATAGCTAAAAATATCAGCATTCAACTAGAAGGCAAACAACCTATTATCCTTTGCGTTATGAATGGTGGTGTTGTTGTCACAGGTAAATTATTGCCTCAATTAACAATCCCTTGCACTTTTGATGCAATCAATGCTAGTCGTTATCGTAATGAAATATCAGGAGGCACCATAAAATGGATTCAAAAACCAGCATCAAATCTTAACAATCAATGTGTTTTAATCATTGATGATATTCTTGATGAAGGTTTTACCCTAGAAGCTATTGTTAATTATTGCAAAGATCAAGGTGCTTCATCTATTTACACAGCAGTATTAGTCGATAAAAAACGGGGGCATACTAAACCTATTATGGCTGATTTTGTAGCCCTTGAAGTAGAAAATCGTTACTTATTTGGCTATGGAATGGACTATAAAGGATATTTAAGAAATGCCCCTGGAATTTATGCCTGTAAGGAATAAGGGAGGCAGTAACAAATAATATACCCACCTCTCTTGTCTTTTTATCCCTCCTTGGCTCTTCTCAATCGGCACATAGAATGACTATGCTTCTCTTGAGAAGAGCCAAGGAGAAATAAAAATCCTGCGAGATATAGGTACATTATTTATTACTGACTCCCTAAGGCATAGAGACACAATACTGGATAATTATTTCTTTCCAACTCTATCACCTTAAAATATAGACAATATAAAACATGTCCAAACTTGCAATCATTGGTGGAACAGGTCTTACTCAAATGAAAGGCTTAACCATTACTTCAAACAAAACACTTGAAACACCTTTTGGCCAACCTTCAGCCCCTTATATTATAGGTACAATCAATGGAAAAGAGCTTGTTTTTCTAGCTCGGCATGGCAATCCACATACTATCCCGCCTCATAAAATTAATTATCGGGCTAATATCTGGGGATTAAAACAACTAGGTGTATCTAAAATTATTGCAGTTGCTGCGGTAGGGGGGATAACATCTGAAATGTCGCCTGCTCATCTTGTTTTACCCGACCAAATTATTGATTATAGCTATGGCCGAGAACACACTTTTTTTGCTGATAATGAAGAAGGTGTAACGCATATAGATTTCACCTTTCCATATAGTAAATCGTTACGCACTCAACTAATTGACATGGCAGCAACACTTAGTATTCATATCAGCCCTAAAGGAACTTACGGATGCACCCAAGGCCCAAGACTTGAATCTACAGCTGAAATTAGCAGAATGGAAAGAGATGGCTGTGATTTGGTTGGGATGACAGGAATGCCAGAAACGGCTTTAGCCAAAGAACTCAATATTGCCTATGCTTCTATTGCTGTTGTTGCCAATTGGGGAGCTGGGAAATCAGAGGGTGAGATTTCTATGACTGAAATAGAACATTATGTCAAAAAAGGTATGAGCAATGTATCTCAACTACTTAGTGGGTTTATCTCAGGCGGTTTCCAATAATAAACATTTGTAGAAACAAGGCAAGGCATGCCTTGTTTCTACAAATGCATAGTAACAACCCTGAAGTATTTATTTTAAATTACTGAGTCACTTCCATTTGATTTAACTTTTCTAAATCAATAACAGAATTCTCTGTATTGTTAAATATTAAATCGCTTTCTCCGTCACCAGCGAGAACACCTTTATTTTCGGCCTCAGAACTTAATGTAGTTTTATCAAGTTGAAGATCAACAGTATTCTCACTATCAGCCTCATCATCAAAATCCTCATCAAAATCAAGCAGATCATCAATATCATCAAACTTGCCGTCTTTAATTAAATTATTCCGATATTGTAAAAAAGATTCTCTAGTAAATACATAAGGGTCCAACGCTGCTTCTTTAATAAAATTTAATTCAGCATCAGCATTAGCCCTAGCATTTAATACATTGAGTAACTGCACAGGTGCAGCAACATAAGTCGCTGGGTTTGCAGCCGCATCAAAAATTCCTCCAGGAATTCCTCTAGTTGTCGTTGGCCCAAGTAATGGCAATACTAAATAAGGCCCAGAAGAAACCCCCCAGACAGCTAAAGTTTGAGCAAAATCCTCATTATTTTGCTCTAAGCCAATTTTGCTAGCAACATCAAACAGGCCAAAGATACCAATGGTAGAATTAATTAAAAAACGCCCTGCATCCTCTGCACCTTGTTTACCTTTACCTTGCATAAAATCATTTAAAACAATATTTACGCCTTTAAGATTATCAAAAAAGTTAGAAACCCCCGTCTGTACAAAACGAGGGGTTACCCATATGTAAGCATCAGAAATGGGTTCCGCCACATAAGTATCAACCGTTTCATTAAAGCCAAACATAGTACGATTAAACCCTTCATAAGGATCTACTTCAACCATCTCATATTGAGCAATCTGTTGATTCGCACAGCCTGATAATAACAATATTCCTGTAATCCAAGGTATCGCAAGCATTGATGAAAAACCTTTTTCTTGCAAACCTGTAAGCATACAACCAACCCTAATTTAATATTATTTAGCGTAATTATCAATTTTTTTGTTAATAATTGCAATTAATGTATTAAACCCATCGTTTGCAGATAAAATACGACGATACTCAGATCGTCTTGTTGCTAAATCACTCACGCCATCTGCAGCTATATTATAAATTCTCCATCCATCAGAGTTCTTTTTTAAAGCATAATCAAAGGTCACTTTATTTCGCTTACTTTCGGGAATATTTAAAATACTTCTAACAATCACATTACCTTTTTTTGTTGTATGTTCCGAAACATAAACAAACGATTCATTGGAATAAGCATTAAAATTAAATACATACGTGGATACAATAAATTTTGTAAACACCTCGTTTAATAGTGTTTTTTGCTCATCAGAAAAAGTTCGCCATTGTTTACTTCCAACAATAGTTCTCAGACTTTTAAGAACATCATGACTCTTCAGTATTGCTTGTTTTAGATACTGGCTACGCTCAGCAAAACTCTGTGTTTCACCTTGCTTCATCGCATTAATAAGTGCCTTCTGAAAATCAGTAACAACATTTTTAGCTGGACTAGCCTCTTCAATTATTAATGCAAGCCCATCATTTTCAGGCTCCGCATTTGAAGCTGTTATCCAACAAGAAAGAAATACAAAGAAAAAAAACACCTTAACTTTATTTAACTTATTCAAAACAAAAGCTCCTAATTTCATGGTTCAGTATTTATGGTCCACAATAATACTGAACCTTTAAATTATTTATGATTCAACTTTAACTGGTATATCAGAAAGAGTCTTAGGTTTTGCAAAATCATTATTATCAGGCGTAGCAATTTCAACCATATCGCCTGTTGTTCTCGGGCCTTTTAGTGAAACCATCATACCTTTTAAGGGATTAGACAGCATATCTTCAACCGCCGTTGCCTCATATCCACAATGCGCCATACAGTTAGTACATTTAGGGTTGTTTACATTACCATATTTTTCCCAAGGCGTAGTTTCCATTAATTCATTAAAAGTGTCAACATTGCCCTCATCATCTAACAGATAACAGGGTTTTTGCCACCCAAACACATTGCGTGTTGGGTTTCCCCAAGGTGTACATTCATAAGCCTGATTTCCAGCTAGAAAATCTAAATAGAGAGAAGAGTGATTTAACTTCCACTTTTTCTGTCTCTGTTTACCTATTGAAAAAATACCTCTAAACAACTCTTTTACATCTTTACCTTTAATAAAGACATCTTGCTTAGGCGCATGTTCATAACTAAAACCAGGGGCAATTGTTACCCCCTCCACACCCAATTCAGTCACATAATCTAAAAATTCAGCAACTTCTTCAGCATTCTCCCCTTGGAATAAAGTGCAATTTACAGTCACTCTAAATCCTTTTTCTAAAGCGAGCTTGATTGCTTTAACAGCTATATCAAATACACCATCCTGACAAACAGAATTATCATGCCTTTCCTTACTACCATCTAGGTGAATAGAAAACGTTAAATAAGGTGAAGGCGTGTAATCTTTAATTTTCTTTCTAAGCAATAAAGCATTGGTACATAAATAAACAAATTTCTTTTTTGCCACAATGCCTGCAACAATCTGAGGCATTTCTCTATGAATAAGGGGCTCTCCACCTGGAATAGAAACCATCGGTGCACCACACTCATCAACCGCATCTAAACATTCTTGCACGGAAAGACGTTTATCTAAAATTTCATCTGGGTGATCAATTTTTCCACAGCCCGCACATGCTAAATTACATCGGTATAAAGGCTCAAGCATAAGAACTAGTGGGTACTTTTTAACGCCTTTTAACTTTTGTTTGATTAAATAACTTCCAACAGCCAGTTGCTGACGTAAAGGAACACTCATATTAGCTTCTCCAAAGATCACAAAACAAAATACGCTATATAAAAGTTGCTATAAAGCAACAAAGATAAATGTATACCTTCAAAAGGTTCATATAGTTTACAATTACCCAGTAGAATACTATCTTTTTAGAACAGAAACCACTTAACAATCCTAAAAAACAACAAGTTTCTATTTTACCTTATTATTTTTAGCTTTCTTCTACTTATAATTTCAATATCAACATCCCTCATTAAAAATACAAATATATGCTAAGCTACTAATAATTATAACTTATTTAAAAACATAAAATACTCAATACATTTCATTATTTGATAAAAAACCATAAAATATTTTTTGCACTAAAAACAACATTTCTTTGCAAATCACCAACAAAACGTCTATTATTAGCCCTATACTTTGATTAAGGCATGCTTGCTATGACTATGAACGGACCTCAAATATCCATCAACAATCCAAAATCACTCATTAATCTAGCGGACGCAGAACTTCAAGCTATTCTTCTAGAAGGTGTATCTCGTACTTTTGCCTTAACTATTCCCCAATTACCTGCAGATTTACATCCCGCTGTTGCAAACGCTTATTTACTTTGCAGAATTGTAGATACCATAGAAGATGAAGTATCCTTGGATGCAGCACAAAAAAAGATTTTTTGTACCGCCTTCATTGATATCGTTAATACAGGGAAAAATGCAGAACCCTTTGCAGAAGAACTTGCACCTCTGCTTTCTAGTCAGACAATCCCTGCTGAACACACACTGATACACCTTATCCCAAGAGTCATTAAAATTACTCATTCTTTTGATTCAGCACAAATAGAGGCACTTGCAAGCTGCGTTGACACGATGGCGAAAGGGATGCCCATTTTTCAGGCCTTAGATTTGCGTACAGGTGTCAAAACAATGGCTGATATGGATGACTATTGTTATTACGTTGCTGGCTGTGTAGGCGAAATGCTGGCAAAATTATTTTGTCATTATTCAACCGATATAAAACAGCACGAACAAGAGTTATTAAAACTATCCGTCTCTTTTGGACAAGGCTTACAAATGACCAATATCTTAAAAGATATTTGGGATGATGCTCAACGCGGCGTATGCTGGCTTCCTCAAGATATTTTTACTGAAACAGGGTTTGACCTAAAAGATTTAACACCCGAAACAGATGATGAAAATTTTCGTCACGGTCTTGAACATTTAATCAGCATTGCTCAAGAACATCTGCACAATGCCCTTAGATATACTCAGCTTTTACCTTCTCACGAAACAGGAATTAGAAACTTCTGTTTATGGGCTATTGGCATGGCTGTTCTTACTCTAAAAAACATTAAAAACAACCTGAATTTTAACCACTCAGATCAAGTAAAAATAACCAGAAAAGACGTTAAGAAAACTATTTTCACCTGTAAAGCAACTGCACGTAGCAATATGCTTTTGTCTTTTATCTTTAACTCGATGAGTAGCTCTTTAAAATCACCCAACTGGACTTATTCAGCACAGATGACTAAGAAATAAGGCACACTGCATGTTTAATGAAGCAGGCAACCAGGCAAATAACAGTGAATCACTCCGTAGCTCGGCACTTATGACTGAAAAACAAAATAAACTTGATACCGCAATAAATAAAGCTCAAGAAAAACTGATACGTCTACAAGATAAAGATGGGTTTTGGGTGTTTGAACTAGAAGCTGATTGCTCAATTTCTGCTGAATATATCCTAATGATGCATTACCTTGATGATATAGATCTCACTCTACAATCCAAAATTGCAGCCTATTTAAGATCAAGACAATCAGAACAAGGACACTACCCCTTATTCCCTGGTGGTGAAGGCGATATAAGTTGCAGTATAAAAGTATATTATGCTTTAAAAATGACAGGAGATTCCATTGATGCCCCCCATATGGAAACATTGCGCAAATACATATTAAGCCAAGGTGGAGCCGCTAAAGCCAACGTATTCACTCGTATAGTGCTTGCTATTTTTGAGCAACTTCCATGGAGAGGTGTACCTTATATTCCTGTTGAGATCATGCTGCTCCCTAAATGGTTCCCCTTCCATTTAGATAAGATAGCCTACTGGTCTCGTAGCGTTATGGTTCCCTTATTTATTCTTTGCACATTAAAAGCAACGGCTAAGAACCCCAATAAAACTAATATCCGCGAACTTTTCCTTATTGACCCCAATACAGAAAAGCATTATTTTCCTGAACGCACATTACTTAATAAAGTATTCTTAGGGCTAGATAAACTTGGACGAATAACACGACCATTAATTCCTAACAAAGTACACCAGCTGGCTATAGGTAAAGCGACTGCATGGATTACTGAGCGCTTAAATGGAGAAGATGGTTTGGGCGGAATATTTCCAGCTATGGTTTATTCCTACGAAGCGTTGCTGTTACTTGGCTACCCTAAAGACCACGAATACGCTGTCATTGCACGAAAAGCAATTGACAAGCTTTTAGTCATCAATGAAAACGATGCTTATTGTCAACCTTGCCTTTCTCCAGTCTGGGATACATGTCTAGCGGCCTTAGCTATACAAGAAGCCGACAAAAAGGGAAACAGCGAAAGTCTAACGCACGCTTATAATTGGCTAAAAAGCAAACAGCTTTCAGATGAACCTGGGGATTGGCGTATAGACCGACCCAATGCTGAAGGTGGTGGCTGGGCTTTTCAATATGAAAACCCACACTACCCTGATGTTGATGATACCGCCATGGTCGCTTTTGCGATGGCAGATTCTAACTTACCTGATTTAGATGAATCTATCCATCGAGCAACTCGCTGGATTGTTGAGATGCAGTCCAAAAATGGGGGTTATGGTGCATTTGATATTGATAACACTTATTATTATCTTAATGAAATCCCATTTGCAGATCATGGTGCCTTACTTGACCCCCCCACTGCAGATGTAAGTGCGAGATGCGCTATGTTAATCGCGAGGGTGGCACAAAATCATGATGAATATTTGCCAGCCTTAGAGCGCACACTTGAATATATTCGCAATGAACAAGAAGAAGATGGTTCTTGGTTTGGTCGCTGGGGGACCAACTATATTTATGGGACATGGTCTGTTTTATTAGGCCTAGAGCAAACAGCCCTTTCAAAAAACGACTCACTTTTTACTAAAGCCGCTAACTATTTAAAATCAGTCCAACGTGAGGATGGTGGTTGGGGTGAAGATAATCAAAGTTATTATGATAAAGAAGCTTTTAGTGGACAATATAGCTTTAGCACCTCATTTCAAACGGCATGGGCAGTACTTGGCTTAATAGCAGCAGGTGAAGTAAAGAGTTCTGAGGTTAAAGCAGGTATCAAATTTATCTTAGACCAGCAACTTGAAGATGGACTTTGGCATGATGAAGGCTTTAATGCCCCTGGATTTCCTAAAGTATTCTTCTTAAAATATCATGGCTATAGTAAATTCTTTCCACTTTGGGCTATCGCTCGTTACCGTAATGAGTTGGCCAAAAAGTGATTACAGGAATTATTATTGCATTACCCGATGAAATCAGCAGTCTCACCAGTAAAAAAATTAAAAAAGGTGACTGTGTTTTCATCAATGACAATACTCTAGTTACTTGTTCAGGCGCAGGTCCTAAAAACGCTGCAAAAGCTAGTCAATTATTAATTAAAAAAGGTGCAGACAGACTTATCAGTTGGGGTTGTGCTGCTGCATTAAGTGATAACTTAGTGCCTGGTGATTTAGTTTTACCTCAACATTTAATAGCAGAGAATAAACAGCAACTGTCTATTAATTCTCCTTGGCTAAAAAATACAACAGACCAACTAGCACCACTCAAAGTAAATTCAGGCTTACTTGCTGAAAGCTCAGTTATTGTTGCAAAAAGTTCAGAAAAACAAGCGATCCATACGCAATCCAATGCAATAGCTGTTGATATGGAAAGTATTGCCGTTGCCCAAACAGCTCAATCACACAATCTACCTATTATAGTGATAAGATGCATTGCTGACCCTGTTAGTATGAGCCTACCGCAAGCCGTTAGCTACGCCTTAAATGACCAAGGCAATATCGTATTACCCAAGTTACTTTGGTTTTCACTAACTCACCCCTCTGAATTGCTTGGTTTAATCAAACTTGGCTTACATTTTAATGCCGCCAAAAACAAATTAAAATCAGTTGCCAAGCAACTTGATACAATAGTCGGTTTTGAAATGAAAATAAGCAAAAAATGAATTCAACTTCAGTTATTGACAGGTTTTTATGCTGGTGGGGCGTAAATATACTTCGCTTCCCTTGGACTCTAATACTATTAACGATTACCCTAACAGCAAGCAGTTTGTATTACACGATTAATAATCTTGGCGTTAATACAAATACAGCAGAAATGCTGTCCGCCGACCTGCCGTATCAAAAAAACAGAATGCGTATAGAAGCTGAGTTTCCGCAAGATGCTGGTGTTATTATTTTAGTGGTTGACAGTCAAACACCTGAAGAAACTTCTCAAGCTGCCACTTTACTTGAACAGTCATTAAATCAATTATCAGACAATTTTTTATCTGCTTACACACCGACTGAAAATAATTTTTTTAGCCAACAAGCTCTATTGTTTCTTGAACTAAATGAGTTAGATAAGCTGGCTACAAAACTAATCGATGCCCAACCTTTTATTGGCTATTTATCACAGCATTATCATTTAGAAGGTTTATTTGAAATTATCGGCAAAGCTTTAGAAAAGGCCGATGAAACATTACCCATGAATCTTGACCCATTATTACTGGCGGTTAATGATTCAATTACTCACCAAATTAATAATCAACCTTTCCGTATTTCTTGGCAAAAATTATTAGCCGAAAATAAGCTTAATACAAATTCTAAGCGCACACTAGTACTTGCAAAACCCAAGTTAAACTTTGATGAAATTATGCCTGCGGCTTCAGCACTTAATGCAGCCAGAAAAGTTGCGAACCAAATCATGCAAGACAATCCAAGTGTCAGAATCCGTATAACGGGAGAAATTGCACTTGAACATGAAGAACTAGAAAGTGTTGGTGAAGGCTCAATCATTGCAGGAATAGTCTCTCTCTTTTTGGTTCTGTTATCACTTTGGATAGGACTCCGCTCTGTTAAACTGGTATTTTCTACCTTTATTGTACTGATTCTTGGTCTTATCCTAACAGCAGGATTTGCTACTATCTCCATTGGGCATCTTAATTTAATTTCGATTGCCTTTGCAATACTTTATATAGGACTCGGCGTTGATTTTGCCATTCATATTTGTCTGCATTATAGGGAATGTAGAGCTCAAGGTATGCCGAATCAACAAGCGATTAGCGATAGCATTCATACCGTTGGCTTCTCGCTGTTCTTATGTGCGATTACCACTTCCTTAGGTTTTTTAGCCTTTATTCCCACAGACTATTCTGGCGTATCAGAACTTGGTATTATTTCTGCTGGAGGCATGATTATTGGATTAATCATTTCACTCACTGTTTTGCCAGCCCTGTTAACTGTTTTTTCTATTAAAGAGATTAAACCGCTACGCTCAACATTAAATTTAGGATCCATTGCTGAATTTCCTTTTCGCTTTGCATTGCAAATTCGTATTTTAACGATTATTTTTGCTATTGCAGCGGCAGGAATTTTAACGCAATTAGTCTTTGACTCTAACCCAATCAATCTAAGAGATCCTAATAGCGAATCTGTGTCTACCATAAAGGAATTACTTTCCTCACAAACAGACTCTCCTTTTGCACTCTCTGCTCTAGCCCCCTCTTTTGATAGTGCTAAAAATTTAGCACAGCAATTACAACAACTGCCCTCAGTACATGAGACTATTTTTCTCGGCAATCTAGTTGCCGAACAACAAGATGAAAAACTAGAGATTATTGAAGAACTGGATCTTGTTTTAGGTGATCAGCTCAATAGCTTTAACAATACATTAACGAATACCCAGCCTTATCAAGCCATTATCGCGTTAAATTCAGCTATTACTGAAGCATTAGCGAAAGAATTAACCAATGCTCCAAGAAAGACTTTAATTCAATTACAAAACAATTTAACTTTATTTGTTCATACTTATAAAGATAGCCTCGAGTCAGCTTCAAAAATACTAGAACAAAACATATTGGGTTTGCTCCCTTATACAATGAACCGCCTACAAACTAGCTTATCTGCTGAACCTTATCAATTGGCTGATTTACCCGATTATATTCAAAGAAACTGGTTGAGTCCCAATGGTCAATATAAAGTTTTAATCACCCCCAAATTTGATCAAAACGAAATAGAAAATTTAAAACAGTTTGTTAAAGAAGTGCAAACAGCAGCTCCAGAATCTTCAGGCTTACCCGTTGCAGACCAAGCATCAGGAGCAGCCGTGGTACAAGCCTTTATTGAAGCTTTTTCTGGAGCGATTATTGCTATTTTTCTACTTTTATTATTAATGCTTAGAAAAATCAGAAGCGCATTATTAGTGATAGGCCCATTACTACTCGCAGGTTTATTAACAGGAGCCTGTAATGTGTTACTTAATAACAGCTTCAATTTTGCTAATATTATCGCCCTGCCGTTACTTATGGGAATGGGGGTTGACAGTAGCATCCAT
Source organism: uncultured Methylomarinum sp. (assembly GCA_964568245.1). GTDB lineage: Bacteria > Pseudomonadota > Gammaproteobacteria > Methylococcales > Methylomonadaceae > QPIN01. The sequence goes on along the minus strand of CAZMQH010000037.1, from coordinate 1,805 downwards.
ATTTTTCATCGTTTGGAATCTGAGCGTTCAAATCACCAAGGAATTTTACAAAGCAGTACAGCTCGGGGTGTGTTTTTTAGCTCGTTAACTACTATGAGTAGCTTTAGCAGCCTAGCCTTTACTCCACACGTTGGCACAGCCAGCATGGGACTATTATTGGCTATTGGTATTTTCTTTACATTAATTTGTACGCTTATTGTACTTCCCGCTTTTTACGGCAATAGAAATTAACCGAGGTATTTCATGTCTTTCAGCATCGCCGATCTTTTTTCTCAACAACTCGATAACAAATTCGATTTACATGAGAAGCACCTAAACAATCAAATGGTCAGAGTTTTAAGAACCATTGGTTATGACAGGAATTATAAAAAAGCCATTGGCCAATATTTATTTGACCAAGATGATAATAAATATCTAGATTTACTCAGTGGATTTGGCGTATTTGCTGTAGGTCGAAATCACCCTACCGTTATTAGTGCATTGCAAGAAACCTTAACACTAGAATTACCCAATCTAGTACAGATGGATGTTTCTTTATTAAGTGGCTTATTAGCTGAAAAAATTCTAGCAACAACCCCTGAAAATACCACTAAAATGTTCTTCAGCAATTCGGGAACAGAAGCCGTTGAAGCGGCTATTAAATTTGCCCGTTATACCACTAAACGCCAGCGTATTGTTCATTGCGAACACAGTTTTCATGGTTTAACTTTAGGTGCTCTATCTTTAAATGGGGAAGAAATATTCAAAGAAGGTTTTGGCCCATTACTGCCAAACTGCAATGCTATTCCTTTTAATGACTTAGATGCTTTAGAAAAAGCGTTAAGTACAAAAGATGTAGCAGCCTTTATAGTTGAACCCATCCAAGGTAAAGGCGTTAATATTCCAGATGATAATTACTTATCTGAAGTAGAACGTCTATGTAAAAAATACGGTACATTATTTGTTGCTGATGAAATCCAAACCGGCTTAGGTCGTACTGGTAAATTCTGGGCAATTGATCATTGGGGAGTAAAACCTGATATGATTTTAATGGCTAAGGCCTTATCCGGTGGTTTTATTCCTGTTGGTGCCGTGGCGATGACCAAAAAGATAATGGATACCGTTTTTGACCGTATGGACAGAGCCGTAGTCCATGGTTCCACCTTCGCTAAAAACAATATGGCAATGGCCGCTGGACTGGCAACACTGCAAGTGATGGAAGATGAGAAGTTAGTCGAAAACAGTGCCAAAGTAGGTGACAATATTATTAACAGTATTAATGCTATGGCTGGGCAATATGAATTTCTAAAAGAAGCGCGCGGCAAAGGTTTAATGATTGCTGTCGAATTTCAATCACCTAAAAGCCTAAAATTAAAAGCTGCTTGGACCATGCTTGAAGCTGCTAACAAAGGCTTGTTCTGCCAGATGGTTACTATTCCCTTATTTAAAGATCATCGCGTACTGACACAAGTCGCAGGTCATGGTATGAATGTGGTTAAACTTTTACCTCCTTTAAACCTAACACATGATGATAGAGACTGGATTGTAAGTTCATTTGATCAAGCAATCGCGGAAACGCATAAGATTCCAGGTTCAATCTGGGACTTAGGTAAAAACCTAGCTAGCCACGCATTAAAAAATAAAAACAAATAACTCATACCGCTATGACTATATCTAACGATTATCCCATGCTAAAAGATATCAATCTACCTGCTGATGTGCGCAAGTTGGATGCTAAGCAATTAAAAGCATTATCAAAAGAGTTACGCGAATATTTAACTCACACAGTCAGCCTATCAGGCGGTCATTTCTCAGCTGGCCTTGGC